>DMAZ01000120.1:0-1764 GCA_003446335.1 Lachnospiraceae bacterium
GAGGAAGGTTATGAAGATCGGATTCGGAAGCGACCATGCAGGAGTAGAACTTAAATTGACACTTATGGAGTATCTGAAGGAAAAAGGCTTCGAATGTGTTGATTACGGCAATTATGACGCCGATGACAGAGATGATGATTATCCCGTCTATGGGAGAAAAACTGCAGAAGCTGTAATGAGAGGTGAGGTCGATAAGGGAGTCGTTGTATGCGGTACGGGTGTGGGAATTTCTCTCGCCGCCAATAAAGTCCCGGGGATCCGCTGCTGTGTATGCTCTGAACCGTATTCGGCAAAGATGTCTGTGGAGCATAATAATGCCAACATGCTGTCCTTGGGTGCGCGTGTTGTCGGCCGCGAGCTGGCGAAGACGATCGTGGATGCATTCTTCGGTGCCGAATTCCAGGGCGGACGCCATGCAAGAAGGATCGAAATGATCTCGGATATTGAAAATACTTACAGCAAATCACCTGTAGATTGATGCTTTATCCCTGTGATGGCAGGTCATTTTATGCAAACAGTCTTCACCCGCAACAAAAAACTACAAGAATTTTAACAAATTCGTAATAAATAAGACCGCCAACCTTGATTTTTCTTTTCGTGCATGATATAGTAGCAAGCGGTAGGTAATAAATAATTAATTTTTGTAACCGACTTGTAACAAATATTAAAGTATTTGAGGTATATGTATGAAAAGAAAGTTACTCAGTATATTCCTTGCGTCTGTATTCGTGATATCTTCCGTTGTTCCGGCTTACGCCGATGAGGAAGACGATATCAGAGAAGCAAAGGCATACGCAGAGGAACAGTTATATGAAACCCAGTGTGCTCTTGAGGAGCTTGCGTACAGACAGCAGGTCGTTCAGTCCGAAATCGATGTACTGAATCAGGATATCGTTGATATGATCATTCAGATCGATCAGACGAAGATGGACATCGAAACGACACAGGGCTGGATCAATGATACGACCGCACAGATCGAGAGCACACAGAAGGATATCGAGGCTACGGAGAAAAAGCTGAAGGATTCCGAGAACAGACGCGATAAGCAGTACAAGGATATGAAGAAACGTATCCAGTACATTTATGAGAACGGCGGTTCCATCGGATGGGCCAGAGCGGTACTCGAAGCAAAGGATTTCACATCATTTATGAACAAATCCGAGTATGCATCCGATCTTCACGGAGCAGACAGGGTAGCTCTTCAGAAATACGTCAGCACGGTCAATGAAGTTGCTGAGAATAAGAAGACTCTGGAAACGCAGAAAGCGGAGCAGGAAGGCTGGAGAGCGGAACTGGAGGGACAGAAAGGTGCTCTTCAGACACAGCAGGCCGACCTTGAACTGCAGAATTATAATCTGAACCTCCAGTTGGAAGACAGAAAGATGGCTGATGCCAACTATGAATATCAGATCGACATCTGCTATGAACAGGCTGAAATGATCGAAGATCTGATCTGGCGTCAGGAACAGCGTCTTGAAGAAATCCAGGAAGAGAAACGTGCCCGTGCGGCAGCGGAAGCAGCGGCAGCTGCAGCTGAAGAAGCCGCAAGACAGGCGATGGCCGAAGCACAGGCGGCAGCTGAGGCGGCGGCCCAGGAAGCTGAAGCACAGGCGGCGGTAGCGGCTGAGGCTCAGGCTCAGGCGGCAGCGGCACAGTTCGATGCGGAAGCTCAGGCAGCGGCAGCGGCACAGGAAGCAGCTGTCGCAGCAGCGGAAGTGCAGAGCGCAGCAGCCGAAGAGGCGGCAGCAGCGGCAGCGGAAGCAC
>DMAZ01000120.1:1880-4176 GCA_003446335.1 Lachnospiraceae bacterium
CGGCAGCGGAAGCACAGGCTCAGGCCGAAGCGGCAGCAGCAGCGCAGGCACAGGCTCAGGAAGCAGCGGCAACAGCGGCTCAGATCCAGGAAGCTCTTGATTCCGGAGAGTCCATTGTAGATTACGCAAGTCAGTTCCTCGGCAACCCGTATGTATGGGGCGGAAACTCGCTGACAGGCGGAATTGACTGCTCACACTTTGTATGGCAGGTCCTTCAGAACTGCGGTGTTTACGAAGGTGAATACAGAACTTCCGGTGAATGGGCATCAGCAGGTGAGCCAGTCAGCAGTCTGGATGAAGCTCAGGCAGGCGACGTTATCGTCTACTCCGGACATGTGGCGATCTACGACGGTGAAGGCGGAATCGTTGAGGCCAAGGGATCTGCATACGGAATTACGAATGACCGTCCGGCAGACTGCAAGTCGATCGTTGCGATCCGAAGATTTACATAAAGTATATGTTATAGGCTTTCAGGGGATGTGCATGGCACATCCCTTTTTCTGTTCTGCATGGCACAATACTCGTTCCTTTAAACGAATGTTCTGTTAGTCTATATAAAGTCATGCTTGCCATTTTTTGTGTTTGAGCGTATCATAGGGCTGAGTAAAATAATTGAATTCGTGCAGTAAGGTAATGTTTGCCATTGTTACCCGTGTATGAAAACGGAGGGGAATAGGCGGAGGGGATGCTCCGCTGTTTGCACGTGAGGAAACATAGATGACAAGAAAAGAACTATTAGAGTTAAGGAAGAGAAAAAAGCGTAACGCAAAAATAAGAAGAGCGCTCATCATCGTCGGCGGAGTGCTGGTTTTACTGTTCCTGGTCCTTCTCATAAGAAGGGTGATCGTACCCGGCGTCACAACGGGCGGCAAGCGCAAGGATCCTCAGACATATTCTGACGATACGGCCGTAAAGCAGACGATATCCGATGCATCTGCATTGAATGTCGGCTGGAACGTCGATGATACGGGCTGGTGGTACGTGAACAGCGACGGTACAAAGTATGTGAGCGGATGGAAGACCATTGACGGGCAGCGTTATTATTTCAAGGATAACGGCTACATTGCCACGGGATGGGTCAACACGGGTGACGGAGCAGACGCGTATTTTGATCCGAGCGGTGTCCTTGATCCGAATGCAAAACAGAAGCTGTGCGCGATTACCTATGATGACGGACCTTCACAGAATACCCCGATGATCCTTGATGCGCTGGAACAGTATGACGCCAAGGCAACATTCTTCGTCGTGGGAATTCAGGCCGACTACTACAGAGATGAGCTCAGGCGTGAGTATGAGCTTGGAATGGAGATCGGCAGCCATACATACGAGCACATTATTCTTTCATCCAGCACTGCCGATGAAATCGAGACGACAATGCGCAAGAACGATGAGCTGATGAATGATCTTATCGGATTTACACCTGTCATCATGAGACCGACCGGCGGAGGAACCAACGATACGGTCAGAGCAACTGTCACAAAGCCCATGATCCAATGGGATGTCGATACACTTGACTGGGAGACTAAGAACTCGGAACAGACAGTAGCCACTTCTCTTGAGCAGGTAAGAGACGGTTCCGTGATCCTGATGCATGACCTCTATGAAGCGACAGCGATCGCGGCGCCGACACTGATTCCCGCCCTTCAGGCACAGGGGTACAAGCTGGTGACGATCAGTGAACTGGCTACGCAGTATGGGTATACACTGGAGCCGGGCGTTGAGTATTTTGATTTCTATCCTGAGAATTCCCCGGATCCGGAAATCAAGGCAAAGTACAGTTCGTGACGGGACCTACAATCGCATATGTGAAAAATAACTATAAAAACCCGGCAGAAGGCCGGGTTTTTATAATTTACATGCGGGCAGAAAAATGCTATATTTTCTAATTGTGTAAACACGGGAAAACATATTGGATGACGCATCACATAAATTTTAAGAGGTTATTCGATGAGTGCAATAAAAAGAGAAGACGTTCGCAATGTAGCAATTATCGCCCATGTAGACCATGGCAAGACCACACTGGTAGACGGAATGCTCCGCCAGAGCGGCGTGTTCAGGGAGAACCAGGAGGTCCGTGAGCGCGTCATGGATTCCGGAGCAATCGAACGAGAGAGAGGAATCACGATTCTTTCAAAGAATACGGCCATTGAATATAACGGTGTAAAGATCAATATCGTTGATACTCCCGGTCATGCGGATTTCGGAGGAGAAGTCGAGCGTGTTCTTAAGATGGTCAATGGAGTTATCCTGCTGGTCGATGCATTTGAAGGCACCATGCCTCAGACAAAATTCGTTC
>DMAZ01000028.1 GCA_003446335.1 Lachnospiraceae bacterium
GATGACCTTGTGACAGAACTTCGAGGACTGTCGGAGGCTCTGACTACCGTTGCGTACAGTGTCGGAGAGAAGAACGACAACATGCTCGGCCATGACATCTATTCGGAGCTGCTCTTTCTGGCTCGGAGTACGAAGAAGATGGAAACAGAAGTGAAGAACTTGATCGAAGATTGAGCAAAGCGCCTGCGGGGAGATGATCCTCGTAGGCGCTATTTTTTGGCGGGAAAGACAGGACTGGAAGAAGATCCCTATTTGTTTTTATTATAGACTGTGTTACACTATAATTCCAATTTCTATTATTCATGGTGAAATTTTGAAGTAAACAGGGAGGTAAGAAAGATGCAAAATAATCAGCTTGATCTCATACGTCAGTACTGCGACACCACTGGAATTCGACTTAGTGCTGCTGAAAAGGATTTATTGTGCTTAGTGTTGGAGAATCCTGCAAGGTATGATGGATTTACGAGCACACTGTACGAAAACCACGAGCGTGGAAGAGATTTCAGGGATACGTGGGTAATAGATAAATATTGGCAGTATCGTATCAGTATTACCGATCGTCTGGTTATATACAAGAGATACAAGGAAACATGTGATGGCGAAGTGAATTATGATTATTATGACTGGTCAAATGCACGTCTTATCACAGATACAAGAAAAATTATTGAAATTCTCCGGGAAATAAAACCAGAGTTATAATTTCAAGCAAATAAGACAAAGAGTTATAAAAAAATAAAACAGAGGATACAACATTGGAGGGTCAGCAATGATTAATTGGTTATATTTCCCAAAGAATCGGCCTCTTGATTCCATATCTGAACAGGTAGTCAATGCTTTTCGTGACATAGCTTCTGAGGTTGATTCAGAAACGCAGACCTATGAAAGTGATGAGGTTCTGGAAATAGTTCGTCCCGGACTTGAAACAATTGGCTTCAAAGTAGAGAAAAGTAAAAAGAAAAAGGATTTGGTACCAGTACCGGTCTTGTACGGAGTAAACGGAAAGATCGAGAAGTCGTTTGAAGCTGACGGCTATTTTCCATCATTCGGTTACGTTGTTGAAGTTGAGGCCGGGCGAGGGTTTACCAACCATCAATTTCTTAAGGATTTTTTTGAGGCCTGTACTATGGTTGGTGTGGAAAAGCTCTGTATTGCTGTTAGGAATAAATATAAGACATCGAATGATTTTGAGAAGGTATGCAGATTTTTTGAGGCTATGTATGCGAGTGGTAGACTGGGTATTCCTCTTTCCGGGTTGTTGATCATTGGATACTGATGAAGTTCAACTTATATTTGATGATCTTATTATATAAGGAAAACCAGTTCGACTTATTGAAATAGAAGACTTGTCGAAAACCATTCTTTATGTTGACGAAGGAACATGTTTTTGGAAGAAGATTAATGCAATAAGGGAAAAATAAGTTCTTGGGTATAACCTGCGAGTTTTTACTCGCAGGTTTTTTTGTGAAAATTTCTCCTGTCCATTATAAAAATCCACGATTTGCAGGCATGGGATAGCAGAGGGACGCGTAAACTCCCTCGGAAGGGAGAATAAGAATATGCAAGTAACAAAGATCACATCGCCCGCCGATGCCGGGTCCGCTGATCCGCATTCCTATACGCAGGAGCAGCTGCAGACAGAATTCAACTTTATGATGGCGGAGAGAAAGATGAGAAATCTTCTGGAAAGAGGGCTCATCACCGAGGAAGAGTATAAGCTGATCACAGAAGAGAACAAGAAGTCGTTTCCAACTTTTCTGGCCTCTGTGATCTGAAAAAGACTTGCATTCCCGGCGAATCAGAGCGAAGGTGTCACCTACGGAGGTGAGACCATGAGAATAGTAACAAGAATCGAAGCTCAAGACAGCGGCGTGCTTTTCCGCAGAAAGGGAGCAGGCAAAATAGCCGGGGTGGCAAAGTTCTTTCCCGCGGTTTTCTGCTATACGCAAAAACGGCTGCGGATCGAATATTGCTATATACGGGCGGAGCGCTTTACTCGCAAACTTCTGAAAGCAGGGAAAATATCGCCGAGAGAATTTGAGTGCATTATGGCCGAAAACAGGCGGACTTTCCCGACATTTTTATCCCCGCTCCTGTGAAGAATTGACTTGCTATGTGTGGGCAGAGATGGTGTCATGGTACCGAACCGAGAGGAGGCGAGACCATAAAAAAGATAACCATAATCGAACCTGCGGCGGCAGCAGGGAAAAACAAAAAACGCCGAGTGGCCGCTTACTGCAGAGTATCCTCGGGCTCGGATGAACAGCTTGTGAGCCTCGAAGCCCAGAAGGAACATTACGAGAATTACATCACCGCAAATCCGGACTGGGAATATGCGGGTCTTTACTACGACGAAGGCATCACCGGCACAAAGAAGGAAGTACGTCCCGCGCTGATGAGTATGATCAGAGATTGCGAGGACGGAAAGATCGACTGCATCGTGACGAAGTCCCTGTCGCGCTTTGCCAGAAACACCACGGACTGTCTGGAGCTGGTAAGAAAGCTGCTCGACCTCGGAATCTCCGTTTATTTTGAGAAGGAAAAATTGGACACGGGGTCGATGGAATCGGAGCTGCTACTCTCAATCATGAGCAGCCTGGCGGAAAGCGAGTCGGTATCCATTTCCGAAAACAGTAAGTGGGGAATAAGACATCAATTTAAGGCAGGAACCTACAAGCTCAGATATGCCCCGTTCGGTTACACGGTGAAGGACGGACAGCTCTTTGTCAATGAAGAAGAAGCTAAATGGGTGCGGTTCATTTTTGCCGAGATGCTCGCAGGCAAAAGCACCTATAAGATAGCGGCTGCTCTGAACGAGAAAAAAGTTCCTACACGCAGGGAAGGAAAGTGGCGGCCAAATACGGTGAGGGGGATCATCCAAAACGAGAAGTACATCGGCGACTGCCTGTTCCAGAAGACTTATATGGATTTCCGTTTTAAGCGGCATAGCAACAGGGGCGAACGCGAGCAATTCTACGTGGATGATCATCATGAGCCGATCGTCGGTCGAGAAGATTTCGAGAATGCTAACAGGATACTTAAGCAGCATGCGAGAGATAAAAACCTGAAAAGCGGGGATGAGAAGCATACCGGCAGATATCCTTTTACCAAGAAGATTGTCTGCGGAGAATGCGGATCACCCTTCAAACGAAAGATCGAAGACTCGGGGGCGATGAAATATCCCGCATGGGCCTGCAGAGAGCACCTCGAACACAGAGAGAACTGTTCCGTGAAGTCTGTGAGAGAAACCGTGCTCGAAGATGCTTTCGCCACTATGATGAACAAGCTGATCTTCGCAAGACAGAAAATCTTTCCCGAGCTCCTCGAAGGGATTCGAAACCAAAGCCAAAAAGTCGGAGACTTACAACGCTTGAGTCTGCTCGAAGATGCGCTGGAGGATTTGACGGAGAAGCGGAGGTCACTGACCTCAATCATGGCGAAGGGCTACATCGACAGGGCGGCTTACACGCGAGAATTAACTCGGCTTCAGGCAGAGGAATCTGCGCTGGCCGAGGAGCGGAAAAAGCTGACCATGGAACTGGGCGGAGATCTGAAAATGACAGAGGCACTGAACGATATCATAAAATTTACCGGGAAAGGCGAAATGCTCACCGGGTTTGATGCAGAGCTTTTCGAGCGGTTTGTAAATTACATCACCGTTTGCTCGAGAGAAGAGATCGTCTTTCATCTTAAATGCGGACTGCGGCTCCGGGAAAGGATCAACTGATGGGAAGAAAACATATACCGTTCGGATATCGCATTGAGAACGGAGCGGCGGCGGTCATACCGGAAAAGGCGGTGCAGGTCAGAAAGATCTACGATGAGTATCTTGCCGGGAAGACATATGAGGAAGCG
>DMAZ01000145.1 GCA_003446335.1 Lachnospiraceae bacterium
AAACGCTATGACAGCGATTTGTTGCAGCTGTTTTTTCTTCATCGCGCAATACTCGTGACGTGAGTCTGCAATACGTGCGCAAAGTGAAATCCGGCTTCATCGTGAGTCCAATCGCCCAATGAGATGAACGCTTTGCCCGGAGGCGCAGGAATTCGGTTCAGATTGATGTCAGTTGACGCGCTCATTTCCCCAGAAGAACAGGGCTACCGTTCCCGGTCCTGTATGGCTGCCGATCGTCGTTCCGATATCATTGATCTCGACCTTGCCGTTCAGCTTCGGAAATGCTGCTTCGACAGCATCCGCGACAGCCCGCGCGTCGTCATAGCAGTCCGATTGGGAAATGTAGCATTTGCCCGAGTAATCAAGACCGCCTTCGGCCTGTTCTTTCATTTTGTTCAAGATCGCGTGTATGACTTTTTTCTTGCCGCGGTGCTTTTCGCGGGCAATCAGTCTGCCCTTGTAATCGACGTTGAGAAGAGGGCAGATATTCAGGAGCTGGCCGATCGCGCCGGATGTTTTTGATACACGTCCGCCCCGGATCAGGTAAGTAAGATCGGATGTGAAGAACCAGTGCTGGCAGTTCAGCTTGTTGTCTTCCGCCCATTTTCGAAGCTCATCGATATTCATCCCGGAATCTCTGAGATCGGCAAGTTTATCCATCAGAAGCCCGTATCCGGAAGAGGCAGCCAGTGAGTCGACGATATAGATCTTTCTCTCCGGATACCGTTCCCGAAGATCCTGAGCAGCCAGTACTGCGGAGTTGATGGAGCCGGAAATTCCGGAGCTCAGTGTGAGATGCAGGATATCTTTTCCCTCTTTCAGAAATTTTTCAAAATACTCTTCATATTCGCCTACACCTACCTGAGAGGTTTTTGTCTCGGCCCCTTCTCTCATCTTCTGATAAAAATCTTTAAGCGGAATGGATTTTCCGAGATCATCCGGATGCGATTCGCCGTCTATTTCAAAATGGAAACATACATATTGAATATTGCGCAGCGCAAGATGCTCAGCGGTGAGGTCAGCAGTGGAGCAGCAGCTCAGAATATAATCAGTCATTGTAGTTCTCCTTATTATTGAGTTTTATTTCACATGTACCCGGTGGCTGAAGCCGCGGAAATTCTGCGTCAGAGATCCAGATACTCTCTGAGAGCAGCCAGCTGGTCTCTGGCATCGTTATAGCCAAGATAATAAAGCTCCCCGAGTTTATCCATATTGCTCTCGACCCTCGATACATTGGGACGCACGGAGGGCGCGATCATGAAAATGCGGCCGCTCTCATGCAGCTTCTCCAGTTTTTCCGCGTCCTCATTGTAGCGCTTGTTGCTTCCTGCGAGGGTTTCGGCAAATGCCGGTGTCTTATGGTAGAACCTTCTCGCCATTTTTGTGGAGTTCGTTTTGGTAAGGTTATAGCGGAAGTCGGCGTCACGAGTCCTTACGACAACGATCTTCTCATATCCATGGGAGAGGGCCCAGTCTATCGCTATTTTGCAGCTGCATCCGCCGTCGAGGAAATACTCCCCGTCGACTTCTACCGGACGGGAAATGAACGGCATGGAGGCGGAGGCGCGGACAGCCTGGAAAATATCGTCGCACGCATCCCGGTCAAAGTAGCGTACCTCTCCTGACGGATAATTCGTCGTGACAGCGATATATTTTCTTCTGGGATCGAAAAAACGATCGTGGTCAAGCGGGTCTATTTTGTCATACTCGTTGTAGGCAAAATCAAAACCGATCAGTCCCTGATTTTTCTGGAAAGCCTTCATGCCCACATACCTGCTGTCATGGCGGTAGGTAAGATTCAGGCGGGCGGAACGGCCGATCTGACCGGACATATAATTCATTCCGTTCAGAGCCCCTGCGGATGTGCCGATGACCGTCTGGAAATTAATGTCTTCCTCCATCAGAACGTCCAGTACGCCCTCACCGTAAAGTCCGCGGAAGGCACCCCCTTCAAGAACAATACAGCCCTCGGTCAGATTTGTGGATGCCTGACCCTGCGGAAGAAAATCGATGCCTCTGAATATATTTTTGGTCTGGGCATGTACTTCCTGAATTTCCTCCGGCTCACTCTTTTTCCATGTGTAATCGCGTGTGAGTTCGTTCGAGGTGATCTCCCGGATGACTCTGCACGGATTGCCGACGGCAATGACGTTGTCCGGAATATCCTTGTTCACGAGACTTCCGGCCCCGATGACGACATTACTTCCGATCGTGACACCCGGCATGACCGATACACCAGCTCCGAACCATACATTATCACCTACCGTGATCGGCCAGGCGTACTCCAGTCCGGCATTGCGTCTGGGAAAATCAATCGGATGTCCGGCGGTATAAAAACCGCAGTTCGGCGCAATAAAAACATTATCACCGAATCGCACGGGAGCTCCGTCGAGGATCGTGGTGTTGAAATTTGCAAAAAAATTATCTCCGATTTCGATGTTATATCCGTAATCGCAGTAGAACGGGGAACGTATCATAAGATTCTCACCGGTCTTTCCGAGCAGTTCTCTGATGAATCCGTCCCGGCGCGGATCGCTGGGGGTCATCGAATTATATTCAAAACAGGCGTCCTGTGCATGCAGCACTTCACGCAGCAGGGCCTCATCGTAGTTCGCGTCATAGATGAGCCCTGCGTCTCTTTTTTCTTTCTCTGTCATGGATTTTTGCTCCGTATTGGCTGAAGTCGAAATAGCACCAGAATGCATTTTAGCACAAGTGCCGGATCCTATATAGATACAGATTACGGCAATTGTAGTCGATACGTTTTTTTAATTATGAAAAATAAGGGGAGGGAACTTTGATAAGACGTGGCTATATGAGCGATATAGAGCAGGATCCAGACAAACGAATCAGGCGGATTCCGTCTGATTCTTTCATCTTCCCGGGGGTCCGGTCAAGAGAAAACAGATCAGACGAAAGCCGCCCTTCTTTTTCCTTATATCCTATGTGTTCTGGATGAACGTAAAATATTGACGTACCGTTCGTACGCTTCCTTTACTGACTCATAGTCTTTTTCAAGATTTGGAGACGGCTCATTCCTGAGATCTTCGACAAGTGCACAGAGCGGGAGAAGAAGGGGCGTAAGCCCCAGCATACCGGCGTCTCCCTTAAGGCCATGGGCTGTCTGAAAAGCTTCCTCATAGTTTTCATGCAGAAGTGCATGATCGAGTTTTTCAAATCCCGGATCTATGGCAAATTCCGTTACCCAGCGCAGATAAAAATCCGTATCGCCGAAACATCGGTTCATGGCACCGGTTATGTCGCAGCCCCAGGCGTCCAATTTACTTAATATTGTATTCATCGGGTCTCTCCTATGCAGTGAGTAATAGTAAATTTACAGACTTAATCTTCTGCCCGGAACAGTTTTTCTATCAGGTGATTATCCCTTACTTTTGAAAGCTCATTATAAAGCGTTGAAAACAGATGCTCCGGATCGATCGGCTTGCAGAGATAAGCTGTCATTCCGGCATCAAGGCAGCGGCTTTCAGTCTCTGCCTGAACATCTGCAGTCAGAGCTATGATCGGGATGGTCTTCGCATCCATTGATTCGGTATTTCGGATTTCTCTGGAAGCCTCCAGACCGTTCTTAACGGGCATCATGATATCCATCAGGATTGCCTGATAGTGGTATGGACCCTGTTTTCGGAAGAGTTCAACAGCTTCCTGACCGTCACGGGCAAGCTCGACATGCATGCCTTTTTGATCCAGCATCTTAATGATGACCTCGGCGTTGATACGGGTGTCCTCCGCGAGGAGGATCGATTTGCCTGACAGAAGCTTGTCGGAGTAGGTATGATTCTGACGCTGGTTGAGGGATATCTGTTCGTTCGTGGCAATCGGATATTTTAATATGACGCGGAACTCCGTGCCGTGTCCGATCATGCTCCTGCAGGATATGGAGCCGCCCAGAAGGTCAATAAGACTTTTACATATGTACAGGCCGAGTCCGGTTCCTTCACGGGGGTCATCATTGTCGATCTCCTGCTCGAAAGGCATGAACATACGGCTCTGGAATTCATTGCCGATTCCTTTCCCGGTATCGCTGATGATATAGGTGTGTTCGACATCCGTCTCAGTGTATCGCATATGTGTTTCCATGCG
Source organism: Lachnospiraceae bacterium (assembly GCA_003446335.1). Next base: position 4,102 of record DMAZ01000145.1, read on the forward strand.
GATCGTTCCGCCTGCAGGTGTGAACTTGACGGCATTGCTGAGCAGATTCATGAGGATACGCTCAACGTGCTCTGTGTCCATCAGGACATACCGGCTCTGGCACCCGTGAATGATGAAATGGAAAGTCTGACCGGCTTCTCTTGCCCGCTCCCGGATGATTGTGTGGATATCCTCCAGGAGGGCATCTTCCTGGACAGCATGGCTGACAGTTACGATCTTGCCGGCATTGATGCGGCTTGTTTCAAGGATCTCCTCGATGAGACTCATAAGATAGCGGCTCGATGCCTGTATCTTTTCCAGGTTATCCCGGACCGTATCGGAAAGGCTTGTGTCTTCCAGACTGAGCTGTGTAAGTCCGAAGATGGCAGTCATCGGTGTGCGCATATCATGACTCATATGTGACAGGAAGGTCTCTTTTTCACGTCCGGAGCGAACTGCTTCGCGGAGAGCACGGGCCATCTCCTCGATCTGCTGCTGATCGTCGATCTGTTTCGTCGTATCAATAAATGTGATGACCAGTCCCTTTACCCTGACGGATTCGGAAGATGAATCAGGCAGAATCTCACCGTTGGTCTGGACACGGTAAGGCGCAATGCGGATGAGATAAGTCTTTCCGCCTATGGAAGCACAGTTGCGCTCGACTGCCTTCATTGTTGTCAGGACTTCCCTGCAGATGGAAAGAAGGTCTATTGTCACGAAATTGTAAGAGATATAGCGGAGAGACCGGCCGACATCCTGATCGGCAACATTGAACTCGGAAGCTACATACTCGGTAAATTTGCGGATGTTGAGGTCCCTGTCGACCATCAGAATACCGACGAGGGTCGTTGACAGGAAGTTGGCCATGTCATCATTCAGGCCGGCCAGTTCGGATACCTTGGACTGGTATTCCGAATTGACGGTATAGAGTTCTTCGTTCACCGACTGGAGTTCTTCGTTGGAACTCTGGAGCTCTTCATTTGCCGTGAGCAGCTCTTCATTTGCAGCCTGCAGCTCCGCGTTGACTGATTCCAGCTCGGATACGGTCTGACGCAGATTATCCTGTGTGACTTTAAGGTCACGCTCCAGGTTGGCGATCCGCTGTGCCGCTGCGGTATCGATCCTGTATTCCTGCAGGTCTCCTTCGATGGGCTGATTTCCCCGCACGAACGCGATTGCGGTATATCCCGTATATCCTCCGACCTTATCCTTGACAGGCTCCGCAATGATGGAGATGTTTTCGAAAGTATCCTCCAGTAAGACCGGGATCTTCACATATCCGACACGTTCCTGCTTCTCCCGGCTGTCCTTGAGCACTGTGGAGACTGCGATCTTGAGATCGTTCCGGATCAGGGCAAATATATCCAGGGTCACCGCTCCTGTCGGCATGGAGATGAGCTTTGAGCAGTCTCCGTAGGTGCGGGTCAGCTCATTATTCTCGTTGACGAGGAAACATGCCGGCATGAGGGATTCAAATATCGAAGTATCCAGTTCACTTGGGCTGTACTGCACATCCTGAGTCTCCGGTCTTTGAGGCTGAATCGGAAGGAGCGGTATATCCACGGCCTGCATGGAGTAATTGATGCGGTCATGGGTGGGAGCCTTTCCGGATGCATTATGGACAAATATTTTTTCGTTGGGGCAGAAAGTGCGGAACACATCATCATAATTGATGACCGATTCTGAGCGGCCGAGGAAAAGATATCCACGGTCGTTCAGAGCCATGTGGAAGATCGCGAACAGGTTCCGCTGCAGGACAGTCTGGAAATAAATCAGCAGATTGCGGCAGCTGATGAGATCCAGTTTGCCGAAGGGCGGATCCTGGAATACATTATGCTGGGCAAATACGATCATCTGCCGGATATCGTGGCGTATGAAGTATTTGTTCCCCTTTCTCGCAAAGTAGCGGGAGAGCCTTGTGACGCTGACATCCTCGATGATGTTGTCCCCATAGACACCGCGGCCGGCGACGCTGATGGAGTCGGAGTCCAGGTCTGTCGCAAAAATCTTGATATCGCGCCTGATGTTCAGCTCTTCCATGGCCTCCATGAAAAGAATAGCGATGGAGTAGGCTTCCTCACCTGTGGAACAGCCGGCGACCCACACACGGATCTGTTCTGATTTCTGGGCATTCTGAAGAAGCGTTTTAATGACACGGTCCTTTAAGACGTCAAAGTAATCCGGATCTCTGAAGAAGCTGGTAACTCCGATCAGGACCTCCTTGGCGAGCAATTTGGCTTCTTCCGGATTATTGGACAGATAATTGACGTATTCCTGAAGGTTTCTGTTGTGTGTGACCACCAGACGCCGTTCTACACGCCTGAGGATCGTCGTCTGTTTATAATAGGTATAATTTATATTGGTAACTGTTTTTAATATCGCGAAAACACGCCCCATCAGATCGCTGTCTGTCAGCTGGAGCTGTGTGCTGGAGTCCACCAGAGACGCCGAGATATGCGCCATCTCCCGTGCTATATTGTCGGGCGTCTGGACGATATCGACAAATCCTGTGGATATTGCGTTCCGGGGCATACCGTCAAATTTGGAGCTTTCAGGTGACTGTACGATGATGACGCCGTTCTGCTCTTTAATAGAACGAATGCCGTTGGTGCCGTCTGAGCCCGTTCCCGAAAGGATCACAGCCACCGCGCGATTTTCATAAGCCGATGCAAGTGAGCGGAAGAAAATGTCGATCGGGTGGTTTATTTTCTGGTGATTATATTCTCTCAGGCGAAGAATATCCGATACGATTTCCAGATTATAGCGGGGTGGAATCATATAGATATGATTTCGAAGAACGCGCATGCCGTCACGTGCCTCTATGACAGGCATGCTGGTGTATTTGCCCAGAATATCCGTGAGCAGGCTCTTGTGATCGGGGGCAAGGTGCTGGATAATGACGAACGCCATGCCGGTATTTCCGGGAAGAAATGTAAGGAACTGCTGAAGTGCTTCAAGTCCTCCGGCTGAAGCGCCTATGCCGACAACGCAGCTGGGCTGAAGTTCCTGACGGGGTTTTTCAGAGATGCAATCCATTTTATACCTCCGCATTTGTAAAGTCTGCGGTTCTTCCAAGCAGACGAAAATCCGTAAAGCAGCTGATATTTACATCATGCATACATTGTAGTATCTTTTGCCGGAAGATTCAAATCAAATTGGGATGTTGGTTAAAAACAATAAAAAAATATCTGAATTCTACTCTTTTAAATTTATTAATCTTGTGGAATATGTTAAAATGAATTTGTCGAATATATAAAAAACTTTACATATGTGCGGCTTAAAATAATGTTTTATGCAAGGAAAATAGATGCAGAATAATAATTCTCTGCAAATTTAAAAAAATATGAAGTGACTGACAAATCCTCATGAAGGTAAAGGTGGCTGTCTTTGGATAAAGATTATGGATTGATCGAATTAATACTGAATTCTTCAGATGCAGGTATAATCGTATGCGATTTAGAGACCGGCAGTATTCTTTATGTCACAAAAAATATTGATGATTATTTTAAGGATCTCAATGTAAAAGAGTATACGGGCAGGAGTTGTCAGGAGTTATTCGCGGATGCGGCGTATGACTCCGGTATCCGGATTCTTGAAAAAATCAGTTCCGGTAAAGAATATGAAATCGTAGAGTACTTTGAGCAGCGGAAAAAGTGCATCAGAGCGAAGGGAAGGGTGCTGGCTTATGAAGGCAACAGAGCCATGGCCCACTATTTTTATGACATAACAAAGGAGCATCATCTTCAGACAAGTCTTCGCAACAGGTATTATTCCGAGATAACAATGATGTCGGGGGTATCTCCCTATGCACTTGGGACCTACCGCATCAATCTTACCCGCAATACAATGGAAATCCCGCTGGGAAAGACTCCGGAGGGAATGGGTTTTCTGAATCCGATGAGTGTGGATTCTCTGTTCCGCTTTTTTGCGGGGCGATGCGGGGAGAGAGAAGAGGAGAAGACGTTTGCATCGATTTTTGACCGTCGAAAGCTCCTCCATGAATATGAGAGAGGAATTTCCAGGTTCTCTCTGGAACATACTTTCTATATGGAAACAAGTCGGGTCACATGGATCACAACGTCCGTCAATATGGCCAAAAATGTTGATACAGGTGATGTAGAGGCGATTCTGTACACGGTCGATATCAACCGTGAGAAGACCATGGAAGAGCTCCTGAACACCGTGGCGGATAATGATTATGACGGAATTTATCTCATTGACGGGGAAATGTCCCGGGCATATGATCTTTATAATATGAGGCGCCATCCGGGACACCGCATCTCTGAGAGCGGAATACCTTACAGAAAACTGGTCGAGCGGATCCTGATGAAGATACCGAAGAATTCGGATTCATATCTGGAAGTTTTTGAGATGCTCACGCTGGAAAATATCCGACGGGAGCTGAGACGCAGACCAAACTATACCGTTTATTTTGATGTGGCCGATGAGAACGGCATGATGCGGCATAAGAAGTCTTCATTCTATACGATAGATGGGCCGGGGATGCTGATCTGCAATACCGTACAGGATATCAGCGGTGTCGTTGAGAATGCCATGGAGCGTCAGAACGAGCTTCAGGATGCGCTGGAAAAAGTGCAGAATGCCCTGAATGCGAAGAATGATATTCTCTATCGGCTCAACAGAGATATCCGCCTGCCTCTCAGCGCAGTCATCGGTCTTGCTGAGGTCGCGAGACTTGATGCGAACAAGGAGGGGATCCCGGATTATCTTGACAGGATCATTCGGGAAGGTGCCGCGATCCGTACGATCATAGACGATATGCTGGATCTCCACAGGATCGAGCACAGAGGCGTTGTGCTGGTACCTGAGCGGATGGATCTTGCGGAATTTTTCGGGATCCTGGAAGCAAAGCTCCTGCCGCGGGCAGGTGAACGAGGACTTCGATTTTCCATCAAGGTCGGCAGTCATGTTCCGCAGCAGATCATGGCAGACCGCTATCGGTTGGAGCAGGTGCTGACAAGGCTTCTGGAAAACACATTTGACTATAATGCCAACGGAGAGAGTGTCACTCTCCTTGTCACTGAGAGTGCTCGTGAACACAACAGAACGACATTAAAGTTCTCTATTCTTGACACATCGACCGGTTTGAATGCGGAGTATCTGTCTTCTGTCTTCGAGCCGGTGGATCCGAAGGTCATCGTGAAAATCGAGAGACCCGAGCAGCTTGATCTGGGACTTATTCTGGCTAAGAATAACCTCGCTGCCATGGGGGGCAGAGTCTCTGTCGAGAGCGCGGAAGGGCAGGGAAGCCGCGTTACGGTCACGCTGACATTCCCGATTTCCTACGGTCAGGGAGAGACATTCTTAAGGTTTGCTCAGGATGAACAGCGTGGTTACAATTTCCGCAGGGGACGCATTCTTCTTGTGGATGATCATAAAATCAGTCTTGAGATCGGCGTGAAGATGCTTGAAAAGGTCGGCATGGAAGTGGTCACAGCCATGAACGGTGAGGAAGCTGTACATACATTCCGCGATGAGAAGGGAAAATTCGATCTTATTTTCATGGATATTCAGATGCCGCTCATGGATGGTCTTGAGGCAACAAGTATCATACGCAGCGAAAGTGCTCTGGGCGGAGACCGTGTACCGATCGTGGCTATGACGGCAAATGCCTATGAGGAAGATATAAGGGTAAGCCTTGATGCCGGAATGAATGAACATCTGACAAAACCATTTACCCCGAACGAACTTTATCGGGTGATGGCAAAATTTATAGGCTGATGACACAGTCAATATCATCTGATTTTTAATTTGAGGAATGAGCGCCGGAGCAGGGGGATGAAACTCTCTGCTTCGGTCTTTGTGTTCAGCTCTTTCTGCGAGGATACGCAGGGATTCGCTTTGGAAGATGTCGGCTGACGCTGATTTGAATAATAATTTGGAGTATGATTATGGTAATTAAGCGTGATTTTATTTATACATTAAAAGGAAAGAACCGTCCGCTTCATATCTGGCTGCCGGATGATTACGATGAGACTGATGAGAGTTATCCCGTTATGTATTTCTTTGATGGACATAATCTCTTTTTTAATGAAGATGCCACTTTCGGAAAAAGCTGGGGACTGTACGAGTTTCTGAAACAGTGGCCGAAAAACATTATTGTCGTGGGAATCGAATGCGGGCATGAGGGAGAGGAGCGTCTCTCCGAGTATAGTCCTTACCGAACAAAGACCGGATTTCTCAGCAGATATGAAGCCCTGGGAGAGGCGACTATGGAGTGGATCGTTCACGAAATCAAGCCCATGATCGACAGGGAATACCGTACGCTTCCGGAACGCAGTTGTACGGGAATTGCGGGATCAAGCATGGGAGGACTCATGTCCGTATATGCCGTCGCCCGCTATAATGAGGTATTCTCGAAAGCTGCATGTGTATCAAGTTCTATCGTTTACTGCCGCAATCAGCTTCTTCATGAGATGAATCAGAATGTGATGGATCCGGATACACGAGTTTTCCTGTCATGGGGAACCCGTGAAGCCCGGGGAGTCTTCGATCCCGATAAAGAGGATACCGTCAGCTATACCTATAAATGCAATAAGGCAGTCGAGAATCGTATACTAAAGGCAAATGCGACACCGATGTTATATTGTCAGATCGGTGGAGGACACTGCGAGGCAGACTGGGAAAAGCAGGTACCGATTTTCATGGATTTTCTGTGGAGA
>DMAZ01000206.1 GCA_003446335.1 Lachnospiraceae bacterium
CTCTTGCAAAATCTTTAAAGGAATCCTCGAAGAAATCATCAAATACGTTTGTTCTGAAAATACTGGGCATTAACATAATAAAAACCTCCTCTATTCAAATGGTATATTTAACTTATTTAAGGAACACCGGGGAGCTCTTCTTTTGTTCTCTCCTTTGTTCTATGTGTAATATAACACTTGTTTTAGCACTCGTCAAGTGCGAGTGCTAAAATTTTCGTGAACTTTTTGTGTTTTTTCTCCTTTCTGTTTTAACGAAATCTTACTATCATCCGCAGGAACCCTAACACTTCTTTAATCGCCGATTTCGGAGGGATCCTGATCACCAATATCGATATGAAATCAGTTCTCGTTATAGGCCTCGGACGTTTCGGCAGGCACACTGCCAGAAAACTAAGTGAAATGAGGCTTGAAGTGATGGCATCGCACGGGAGATGATCCAGACGCATGTCGGGATCGGGTACAGAATGCTGAAAGTCTAAGATGTTCCTCAGGACCTGAAAGCAGCGTCTTATGTGACAAGAACATCGGGACATTCCTGACGTAAGAGCTGTCCCCGAATGCAGCTTAACTCACGCCGATGCGATGATATAGTGGCGGTCAAAGCTTCGTGACGCCTCTGTCAGCTCCTCAGAAGGAAGGATCTCATCCGCATGAGTGATCGCAAGAGACTTCGTATACCGGTTGTGTAGCCTGCAGATGCTCCGCTCACCGCTGCCCCGGATTTCCTTCAGCCCTCCCCCGGAGCTTTTATCTCTGCCGATTTCAAAAATCCGTTCATAGTCCCTGTTGATCCGTCCCGACAGAGACTCTACGTCCATTTTTCCGTAGCGGAAAGATCCCTGGAAGGGATTTGTCACATTGGTCCTTTCACAGATCCGGGGGGTGATGGCATCCGGATGGCACTCTCCATGAAGCGGTCCGTCACCATGCCTTGTCAGGTAAGTCCTGGTCACGTAACACATTTCCACCTCCGCGTTTACAAAAGTATCCTCGATCAGCCCGAGTGCCGCCTCTGCGCCCGTACGGCTCGGCGTCGAGTATTTCGCAAGTATCTCATCATCTGACCAATCCAGAAGCAGCCCCTGACCGTTCTCCATCACAATATGTCCGGCTGTCAGAAGAATTTCATTTCGGCAGATCCTCCCTGCCGTCTCACACATGAACAATGTGTCTGCAATAAAATGTTCCGGAAGGTACGGGGACTCCATGATCACTTTCCATTTCGTGCAGAAGTCCTTCGGATAACTCTCCCTCATTCTGATGACTGCCTGTTCCCTGATCTTCAAAAGATAGAGCAGTTTCTGATTATAGGTCATCTCAAGAAAGACTCCGACAGGGACCGCAGGACCGTTCTTGCCGGCGTCCCGATATCGTACGTACGTCTCCCAGATGCCCATCCCGCATGTGTGGTGCGTCCCGGCGGCCTCATGGGCCGCCTGGTTCAGCATCATGTCGAAAGGCGTCGTGAAACGGCATCGGGGATCAATATAGACCGGGGGCATCGTGACGCCGGCTTCAGAAAGCTCTTCGTACTCTCTTACGAACTGCATGGGATTGACCATAAAATCCGGACCGAAATAGGTCGATGCTCCCGTGAAAGTTCCGGAACTGAAATGTGAAAAGACGTGTCTTCTGCCTCCGTATACGACGGTGTGTCCCCGCTGCGGACCGCCGTTCGTGAGAACGCCGATGGTGTCATGTCCCGCCGCAAAGCGGCTGGTGATATTCCCTTTTCCCTCGTCGCCGGCATTTGCGCCGATCACAACTTTTACCCTGGTACCCATATGCTGCCTCCCCTGTTTCCCGGGAAGAGCGCCGCTCTTCCCGCGCCAAGTCCCACTCCTGTTTCCTGTAACGTCCGGCTCTTTTTTCCTGCATCCGTTAATTTTGAAGGATTCTCTACCAGGCGATACTCTGCAGAAAACCAAGAAATCCTTTTCTGCCGGGTTCTCCCTCTTTCCTGTCTTTCACTGCCTCATCCCATACGATGTCCTCATTTTCGTCCGGGTGATCCTCTGCAGCAGCCGCATTCACTGTGTCCTTCATCAGGAACCGTTCACCGCCTGACCTTTTCTGCTCCCGGTTCACGATATCTGTGATCGTCTTCGCGATCTCCTCCACCCGGCAGAAGTAGAGGTGCTTCCTGTCCAGATATTTTCCGAATGATTTTCGTGCTTCCGCTTCGTAATAGCAGCCTCCGTGACGGACGAAAATATGATACACCTCGTACCGCTCTCTCACTTCCCGAAGCAGATCGGCTGTCTCCACATCCCCCTGAAGACGGTCGCCTGTCAGTTCCTCCAGCCTCTTTTTGGGAAGATAAGGATTTAAAGGTTCATCTCCAAGTGTAATGAGCACGCCCTTGCATCCACGCGCAAGACAGTCAAGTTTTGTGTGCCTTGCCGCCATATACCAGGCCGCCGTATAGGATTCGTACCGGTTGCCTCCGCCCCCGCCTTCAAAATAAATTTTATCGAGCTGCTCCGCGACTCTTATATCGGACTCGAACTGACCGATCTGGATCGGCGCGCGGTCATAGGC
>DMAZ01000238.1 GCA_003446335.1 Lachnospiraceae bacterium
CTATGCGTCCCGAAGTTCTGACGAATCTGGGCGGGTTTTCCGGTGCGTTCTCCATGGAGAAATTCAAGAAAATGGAGAAACCGACGCTGGTATCAGGGACAGACGGAGTCGGTACAAAACTGAAGCTGGCCTTCCTTCTTGACAGGCACAATACTGTCGGCATCGACTGTGTGGCTATGTGTGTGAACGACATCGCCTGTGCGGGCGGAGAACCGCTTTTCTTTCTCGATTATATTGCATGCGGAAAGAATTATCCGGAAAAGATAGCAGAGATCGTCAGCGGAGTAGCGGAGGGATGCATTCAGTCAGATGCAGCCCTGATCGGCGGAGAGACCGCAGAGATGCCCGGCTTTTATCCGGAAGATGAGTATGACCTTGCGGGATTCGCAGTCGGTATCGTCGATGAAAAGGATATTATTTCCGGAAAGGATCTTTCCGAAGGCGATGCTTTGATCGGAATTGCTTCTTCTGGTGTTCACAGCAACGGTTTTTCTCTCGTGAGAAAAGTGTTCCCGATGACCCGGGAAGCATTGGATACATACTATGATGAACTCGGTAAGACTCTCGGAGAAGCTTTGATTGCGCCGACCAAGATATATGTCAGGGCTCTTCGCAGTGTAAAGGAAGCGGGTGTTGTGATCAAAGCCTGCAGTCACATTACAGGCGGCGGATTCTATGAAAATGTTCCCCGTATGCTGAAAGAAGGTACACGTGCCGTTATAAAGAAGGAAAGCTACGAAATCCCGGCCATATTTGAACTGCTTCAGAAGACGGGCAATATTGAAGAGCATATGATGTACAACACTTACAATATGGGCATCGGCATGGTGCTTGCCGTGGACCCGGCAGATAAGGCGAAGGCAATCGCGGCAATTGAAGCAGCCGGTGAGAAAGCCTATGAAATCGGCAGTATTACGGCGGGAGAAAAAGGCGTAGATCTGATCTGACAGATTCGTATATTTAAGAAAGAGGATAGTAGAATCATGGATAATAAACTTCGCATTGCTGTTCTGGTCTCGGGAGGCGGTACGAACCTTCAGGCCATTATCGATAAAATAGCCGACGGTACAGTGACGAACACTGAAATTGTCGGCGTTATCAGCAATAATCCCGGTGTCTATTCGCTTACGCGGGCGGCGAATGCCGGTATCCCGGCATATGTGATATCCCCGAAGAATTATGCGTCCCGTGAAGAATTCAATGTCGCTCTTAAGGAAAAAATCGATGAGCTTCGTGTGGATCTGGTTGTTCTTGCGGGATGCCTGGTCAAAATTCCGGAAATTCTGATTGACGCCTATCCGAATAAGATCATCAATATACATCCGGCATTAATTCCGTCTTTCTGCGGTCTGGGCTATTATGGGCTGAAAGTACATGAAGCGGCTCTGGAAAGAGGTGTCAAACTTTCCGGTGCTACTGTCCATTTCGTTAATAAGGATCTGGACGAAGGTCCTATCATTCTGCAGAAGGCTGTTGCGGTCGAAGACGGTGATACGCCGAAAATACTTCAGCAGCGAATTATGGAGCAGGCAGAGTGGAAAATCCTGCCTGAAGCGATTGATCTGATTGCAAATGACCGTATAGAGGTGGTCGAAGGCAAGGTCCGCTTCAAAAAATGAGAGGAGAATTTATGAAAGTATTAATTGTTGGTTCAGGTGGAAGAGAACATGCGATCGCCTGGGCAGTTGCCAAAAGTCCCAGGGTAGATAAAATTTACTGTGCTCCCGGAAATGCGGGAATCTCCGAGTTCGCCGAATGCGTCAACATAGGTGCTATGGAATTTGAAAAGCTTGCTGATTTTGCTGACCGAAATTCTGTAGATCTTACGATCATCGGAATGGATGATCCGCTTGTAGGTGGTATTGTCGATGTTTTTGAGAGCAGGAACCTTCGTGTCTTCGGACCGAGGAAAAATGCAGCCATTCTGGAGGGGTCAAAGGCTTTCTCCAAGGAACTTATGCAGAAATATGATATTCCGACTGCCGGGTATAAGACTGTGCAGTCTGCTAATGAAGCGAGAGAAGTTCTTAAGGCTGCAAAATATCCGGTCGTTCTCAAGGCGGACGGTCTTGCTCTGGGAAAAGGTGTACTGATCTGCAATACTCCGGAAGAGGCGGAAGCCGGTGTTGTTGAGATCATGGAAGAAAAGAAATTCGGTTCTGCAGGGAATCAGATGGTCATAGAGGAGTTTATGACAGGAAGGGAAGTATCGGTCCTTTCTTTCTGCGACGGAAAGACGATCCGTCCGATGACGAGCGCACAGGATCATAAACGTGCCGGGGACGGAGATACGGGTCTTAATACGGGAGGTATGGGAACATTCTCCCCGAGTCCGTTCTATACGGATGAGGTGGATGCTTTCTGCAGGGCCAATATTTACCAGAAGACAGTGGATGCGATGAGAGCGGAGGGACGTCCCTTCACCGGCATCATATTCTTCGGTCTGATGATTACCGAGGATGGACCGAAGGTTCTTGAGTACAACTGCCGCTTTGGAGATCCTGAAGCACAGGTCGTTATACCAAGGATGAAAAATGATATGATAGAAGTTATGGAAGCATGCGTTGACGGCAGACTGGATGAGATCGAGCTCGAGTTCGAAGATAATGCCTGTGTGTGCGTTGTTCTTGCTTCGGACGGCTATCCTGTAAGCTACAAAAAAGGCTTTCCGATTTCCGGACTTGAAAAGTTCAGGGGATGTGACGATAAGTTCGTATTTCATGCCGGTA
>DMAZ01000104.1 GCA_003446335.1 Lachnospiraceae bacterium
GAACCCACAGCCGCAGATACAGCACTGGTATCACTGATTATTCTTTTTCCTGTTTTTTAAGGACGATGATCTCTACAGCAGCAGCTGAGAGCGCAATAACGCACCACAGAAGGACAGAGTTATTGTCCCCGGTCGCCACGGATCCTCTCTTTTTATTGGTGCGGCGGGGCAAAGTGGTCGCTTCCGGTCTCTGCGTAATGGTTGCCCTGGGAGAAACGGTTCTGTTTTTTTGGCCTTTGCTTTTGCGGTCACGGTCGCTTTCGGTGCTTGTGTTGCCGTCGCACCCGGCTTACCCGTGGCAGTCACAGATGGGACAGCTGTCGGGGTGAGTACTGCAGTTCCTGTCGGAGGCACGGAAACTGTCGGGAGTACTGTGACAGTCGGAGATACCATGACAGTCGGAGATACCGTAACGGTAGAAACGGCACCCGTCGGCTCCGTCTCCTGATCACTCTCATCAGATCCTAAAGAGAGAATTTTAAACGGCTGCTCAATCGTTCTTACATCTTTGCCTTCCGAATAAGAGTAAATGTCAATCTCGGCTGTTGCGGTTCCCACATCGACATTATCCCTGTAGATCGCCGAGATCTTAACATCATAAAAAGACTTTGTCTGCTGTATCGGTGTGTTCTCATACTATGCCTTTTCATGCTCTCGTCCTTCCCCACCTGAAACAGTCTGAGATATATTTATCCTATTGTATATATTTTTCTGGAATAATCTCAGAAAATTAACGATAAAAGAAATATTACCGACAGACAAAAAAGAAGAAGCCGCATCCGGCTTCTCCTCATTTAATACCGATAACAGTTCACTTCTTATCTCTGCGAAGCTTGATATCCTGCAGTTCTTCAAATATATAATCGTTCAGGACCTTGATATAGGTCCCCTTCATACCGGAGGATCTCGATTCGATAATACCGGCACTCTCAAATTTCCGAAGTGCGTTGACGATGACCGATCTGGTTATTCCCACACGGTCCGCAATCTTGCTGGCGACCAAAATCCCTTCCTTGCCATCCAGTTCATCAAAAATGTGAATAATCGCCTCAAGTTCAGAGAACGATAATGTGGAGAACGCAGACTTCACGACCTGCTTCTTTCTCGCCTCCGCAGCATTTTCCTCATCCACGGAGCGCATCATTTCCAGCCCGACTACAGTCGTGCCATATTCACTGACAATAATGTCCTCTATATCGAACGGCTCTCCCGAACGATAGCAAAATACAGTTCCCAGTCTCTCCCCTGCTATGTCGATCGGGTTAATAATCGCTACATATCTGGAGATTTCTGGTCCCTCAAATCCAAGCGTTATGAGATTGACATTCTCTTTTGTAGAAAGAACTCCGAGAAAACGCTCATTCAGCAGCTTATCAATAAATTCTCCCACTGAATTAGAGAGAAGTTCCGTCAGTTCGTCGACACCTTCACATTTTCCGACTCCCAGGACCTTTCCCTTTTTACTGATTACAAGTATATTCGAATTCAGCGTCTCAACCATGACCTTGCAGATATCATTAAAAACGACCTTGGAACTACTTGTATTATGCAGCAGTTTGTTAATTTTCCTGGTCTTATCCAACAGTTGTACACTCATCGCGTCATACTTCCTTTCCACATGTCCCCGTTTATGCCACACATACATTTGACTCTATTATAAGCCTCGAACACACGAATTGACATACTGTTCATGCAGACTCCGGGGTTCTTTTACCAAACAAATACTGAACGATACCCTTATTTTGATAATAGCACAAAAATACCGTCAAAACAACATTTTGACGGTATTTTTCTGATTATTCGAACTATTTTATTCCGAATCACTATATTTCTATAAATCACTCGGTATCCGATCTGTCTGCATTTTCCGAATGCCCGCAGCTCTCATCAGAACAGACCAGTTTATTTCCTTTTTCGGTCATATAACTTCCGCACTCAGGACAACGTTTTTCGACCGGCTTCGTCCAGGACATAAAACCACAGGCAGGATTATTCTCACATCCGAAATATCTTCTGCCTTTACGAGTCCTCTTCAAAACAATCTCTCCGCCGCACTCAGGACATTTTACTCCGATTTTTTCAAAATACGGTTTTGTATTCCGGCACTCCGGGAAGCCGGGACATGCAAGAAATTTTCCGTGCGGTCCATACTTGATGACCATCATTCTCCCGCAGTTCTCACATACGACATCACTGACTTCATCTTCGATCTTGACCTTCTCCAGCTCTCCTTCCGCTTTTTTCACAGCTTCTTCAAGATCCGGATAAAAGTTCTCAACAATGGTCTTCCACTGTACCTTGCCCTCAGCTACGCCATCCAGAAGAGTCTCCAGATTCGCAGTAAAATGAACATCAACGATCTGCGGGAATTCCCTGCACATTATATCGTTGACCACCTCGCCAAGCTCAGTGATATAGAGATTTTTCTGCTCTTTTGTGATATATCTTCTGACAAGGATCGTGGAGATCGTCGGAGCATACGTACTCGGTCTTCCTATGCCCAACTCTTCAAGTGTTCTGACCAGCGAAGCCTCCGTATAGTGAGCCGGCGGCTGTGTAAAGTGCTGTTCGGGTCTTATCTCCCGCAGGGTGAGCGGCGTGTCTTTCGTAAGGCTGCCGATTGCCTTGTCACCGGTGCTCTTTTCATCTTCCTCGGACATATAGACATCCATAAATCCGGCTTTTTTCAGTCTGGAGGAAGATGCTGTGAAGATATAGGCTCCTCCGCTTATCTTTACGGACGCTGTCTCATAGACAGCACCGGACATGCGGCTGGCGGCAAATCTTTTCCAGATCAGCTGATACAGTCTGAACTGATCTCTGGACAGCGATTCCTTTACCTTCACCGGTGTTCTGGCGATATCCGTAGGGCGGATCGCCTCATGAGCATCCTGCGCATTACGATTTACATTCTCACCGTTGGTCTTTCCGACGGCTTCCTGTCCATAAGTCTCTGCTATATATTTTCTTGCAGCTTCATCCGCTTCAACAGCAATACGTGTTGAATCGGTTCTCAGGTACGTGATGACACCTACAGTACCTTCCCCCTCGATATCCACACCTTCATAGAGCTGCTGTGCGATCCGCATCGTCTTGGATGTCGAAAAGTTAAGAGCCTTTGCCGCTTCCTGCTGAAGAGTACTGGTCGTAAAGGGAAGGGGAGCTTTTCTTGTCCGCTCTCCCTTTTTCACTTCGGAAACCTGCCATGATGCACCGGCAAGCTCCTGCAGAATAGCTTCAGACTCCTCCCTGGAGGCGATATTTATCTTTTTATCTGTACCGTAAAAATGTGCGGTCAGCGGTTTTTTCGCATTGGGTATATCAAAATCCGCATCGATCGTCCAGAATTCTGTCGGAACAAATGCTTCTATTTCCTTTTCCCGGTCCGCGATGATCCTGAGCGCAACAGACTGTACACGTCCTGCCGACAGTCCCCGTTTTACCTTCGCCCATAGCAGCGGGGAAATCTGATAGCCTACCATTCTGTCAAGTACACGCCGTGCCTGCTGAGCATCTACGAGATTCATATTGATCTCTCTGGGATTTTTCAGTGAGGTCTTCACTGCATTCTTCGTTATCTCATTGAACGTAATGCGGCGCATCTTCTTTTCATCAAGCTTCAATGCCGTAATGAGATGCCAGGAAATTGCCTCCCCTTCACGATCAGGGTCAGTCGCAAGATAAACACGGTCAGCGCTCTTGGCAGCCTTCCTAAGCTTTGCAAGCAGCTCACCCTTTCCTCGAATCGTTATATATTTCGGTTCAAAGTCATTCTCTACATCAATTCCCATCTGGCTTCTCGGAAGATCGCGGACATGTCCCATAGACGCGGCCACCTCATAGTTGGAACCCAGAAACTTCTTGATTGTCTTGACTTTGGCAGGAGACTCTACAATTACAAGATTCTTTGCCAAACTTTACCTCCTTGTGCGGGACATCCCGCCCCGTACTCTGACAGTTCCAAACTATACAACAAAAAAAATGTACTGACAAGCCGTTAATTTTATATTTCTCCGAATTGCCTAATGTATTCTAACATAGCGGTTCCTTCCCACTTCCTCGATCAAACCGAGCAGCATGAGCTCTCCGAGTGCCGCATTTAATTCCTGAACGGTCATTTTCAGTTCACCTGATATTTCCTCAGGAGTTCTCCAGTCATTTTCAAGACATAGTAAAATTTTCCCCTTTACAGACTGCGGATCCATCCCCTCCGGCAATATATTCTTTTCCCGGGGATTTTTTGACGGATCGCCCCTGTCTGCCTCGCTTCTCGTCCTGCGCATTTCGTCCGCAGCGGCAGCACGTGAGGCTCTCGCCGCATCTGTAAGTGACTTCTGCATACGTAGCTCCTCAAGTATTGCTTCCACCGACCATGCAATCCCGGCTCCCTGAGCGATCAGATTATTACAGCCGTCCGAAAGAACATCTCCGACTCTTCCCGGCACAGCATATACGCTCTTGCCCTGCTCCAGGGCATAATCCACGGTAATAAGGGAGCCGGATTTCTTCCTGGCTTCCACGACGATCACGACATCAGCCAAAGCTGAAATCAACCGGTTTCGGATCGGAAAATTATAGGGAAGCGGTTTTGTTCCCGGCTCGAACTCGGAAATGATTCCTCCGTGATCGGGAATCTGATCATATAACCTGTAATTCGAACGGGGATAACATATATCCGCACCGCATCCGAGTATGGCAAACGTTCTTCCTCCTCCCGCCAGGGCACCCTCCTGCGCTGCGCCGTCTATTCCGAGTGCCATACCGCTGATGACCTGAACACCGTTCTCCGCAAGTTTTTTTCCAAAGTCAAAAGACGTAACGCGGCCGTACCGGCTGCACATCCGGGCCCCGACGATGGCTGCGGTCGGCATTTTTTCATCCGGAAGCGTCCCCTTCACATATATCCCTTCGGGCATCTGAGGCAGTTTCCTGAATCTTTGCGGATACCGTTCTGAATCCCTACTAATATAATATATATCTGCCTGCATAAATCCTCCTTCATGAATTCAAGTCTCGCTTTATCTATGATCCCTCCTCAAAGGAAACATGGATACCTGCATTACCTACGATCACATTTTCCAGTATTTACTGTCAATCGTCCTGTAACAGATCGCCTCCGATATATGCGGGATCCGAATGTTGACTTCCCCCTCCAGATCGGCAATCGTTCTGGCCACACGAATTATTCTGTGATAACCTCTTGCGGAAAGATTCATCTTTTCAAATGCGCTCCGCATAAGCCTGGACGCTTCCGCATCCATCGGACAGAACTCCTCCAGTCTGTCCGCCGGTATTTCCGAGTTAAAATGAAATCCGCTTCCTAAAAACCTGTTTTTCTGAAGCAGATGTGCTGCGCAGACCTCCTTTCGAATACTTGCCGAACTGCGCCCTGCTTCCCGCATTCCGGTAAGTTCCTCATATGTCACGGACGGGCACTCGACACACAGATCGATCCTGTCGAGCAGCGGATGCGAAATCCGTTTCATATAGGCAGATATTTCGTTTGGCCTGCAGGTACAGCGGTTCATATCAGGATAGTGTCCGCAAGGGCATGGATTCATAGCGGCGATCATCAGAAAAGCTGCGGGGAATCGAAACGTCCCGGCATTTCTTGCAATAATGATCTGGCGGTCTTCCAGTGGTTGTCTGAGTAGTTCAAGAGCTCCGCTCCTGAACTCACCAAGCTCATCCAGGAACAGAATGCCCCTGTGCGCCAGTGTAACTTCACCCGGACGAGGTATTTTACCTCCGCCGACAAGTGCCGGTTCTGTTATTGTATGATGAGGGGAACGGAAAGGACGTGTTCCGAGAAAAGGCTGCTCAGGATTCAGCAATCCGGCAACAGAATAGATTTGTGATATTTCAAGGCTCTCCTCCTTCGTGAGCGGAGGCATGATGGTCGGCATGCGCCTCGCAATCATCGTCTTTCCTGCACCTGGCGGACCGATCATCAGCAGATTATGGAAGCCGGCCGCCGCGACAATCGCGGCGCGCTTCACCCCCTCCTGCCCGCGAATATCCGAAAAATCCAGTTCATACTGGTTCAGCTTCACATCCGTTTTCGATACTTCCTCCTCACAAGGCAGTACTCCATAGCGAAGGAACTCCAGAACATCCTGCATTTTGCGGAAACCGATCACATCGATTCCGCCGACGACCTGTGCTTCTGTCGCATTCTGAGCAGGGACGACCACCGTTCGAAGGCCAAGCTTCCTGGCCTGAAGTGCCGCAGGCAGAACTCCGCTGATCGGATTAATATCCCCGTTCAGACTGAGTTCTCCGAGAGCCATAAGACCGTCCAGCGACCGACCCGGTATTTTTTCCGCCCCTGCAAGAACGCCAAGCGCAACCGGAAGGTCGAACCCGGAACCGGTTTTCGGAATATCCGCCGGTGCAAGATTGACCGTAATTTTTTTCGGCGGAAGTGTAAGACCAATGTTTCGCAGGGAAGTTCTTACCCGGTCAGATGCCTCCTTCACGTGTCCTGACAGACTTCCGACCATAGTGAACTGGGGAAGTCCGTCACTGACATCGACTTCGACCCTTACCGGAACAACATCAATGCCGACAATAGCAGCAGAAAGTACACGACTGAACATAGTACTTCTCCTTTTTAACCGTATATTTTTTTAACAATGTGGAAATAAGTGGGCAGAACACCCGAAGACATACTCATTATAGTCTATTCGACGCTCAGGGAAAAGTTTTTTTTGCATATACCGGAACACTCATTTTGAAAAAGTTCTGTACTTATGACAAATCGAGTGGTATTCTTTCGTGTGAAGAAATAAACGATCTTTATATGAGGAGGTTTCATATGAGCAACACACCTGACAAGAACGCCATTTATGACGCTCGTACGCTGGGCATGCCCAAGATGCTGATCCTTGGTCTTCAGCACCTTTTCGCAATGTTCGGGGCTACAGTTCTTGTACCCATTCTGGTCAACACCTACTTTCACGGTGAAGGTCTATCCATTCAGGTAACACTTTTCTTTGCCGGTGTAGGAACACTTTTCTTCCATATCTGCTCTAAATTAAAAGTACCGGCATTCCTTGGTTCCTCTTTCGCTTTCCTCGGCGGCTTTGCCACCGTTGCCAACCTGAAAAGCGGTATTTTCGCTGATATGACATATGGTGAAAAGCTCCCATATGCATGCGGCGGTATTGTTGTTGCCGGTCTGACGTATCTGATCCTGGCTTTAGTCATCAGGCTGGTCGGCGTTAAGCGTGTTATGAAATATCTTCCGCCTGTCGTCACCGGTCCTATCATTATCTGCATCGGTCTCTCACTTGCCGGCTCCGCGATAGGCAATGCCAGCACGAACTGGTTCCTTGCCCTCGTCGCACTGTCTGTCATTATAGTTTTCAATATCTGGGGTAAGGGAATGTTCCGCATCATTCCGATCCTTATGGGTGTCGTGATTTCTTATGCAATCGCATTTATCATGTATCTCACGGGCATTCATAATCCGGATGGAAGTGCAATTCTTGACTTCAGCAATGTCGCCGCTGCTGCCTGGGTCGGCGTTCCGGACTTCTTTATCTGCAAGTTCCACATTACATCCATTCTTGTAATGGCTCCGATCGCAATCGCGACCATGATGGAACATATCGGTGATATGTCTGCAATCTCCGCGACGGTAGGAGAGAACTTTATCGAAGATCCGGGTCTTCACCGCACACTGGTCGGTGACGGACTCGCAACCTCCCTGTCCGCTTTCTTCGGCGGCCCGGCAAATACAACATACGGCGAGAATACAGGCGTTCTTGAGCTCTCAAAGGTTTATGATCCGTCCGTTATCCGTCTGGCAGCAATCTTTGCGGTCGTTCTCAGCTTTGTTCC
>DMAZ01000025.1:0-2184 GCA_003446335.1 Lachnospiraceae bacterium
GTGATGTCCTCGGGCCAGTAATCTGCGCTGTCGTCGGGACCGTACAGGATCACTCTGCAGTCGAGGCCGCCGGAGATCTCCTCATAGTCCGGGATCTGTGTATTGATGATCAGGGCGCCGTCCGCGGGAATAAGCTGAGCAAATTTCCTGAAGGACCGGCGGATGTCGTCGAGATCCTTGAAGAAATCCAGGTGATCCGCGTCGATATCCAAAATGATGCCGATGCCCGGGAACATATCCAGGAAACTGTTCGTGTACTCGCATGCTTCCGCGGCAAAATATTCACTGTTTCCGATCCTGACGTTTCCGCCGATGCTGTCCAGGATGCCGCCGATGGAAAGGGTGGGATCCGTTCCGGCGGCCATCATGATCTCCGAGATCATGGATGTCGTAGTGGTCTTGCCGTGGGTTCCGCTTATAGCGACGGGATCCTTATATCCGCGCATGATCTGGCCCAGAAGAACGGACCTTGTTATGTGCGGGATCTTGTTCTCCATAACAGCTATATACTCCGGATTATCCGGACGGATCGCCGCTGTAAAGACGACGAGATCGATGTCGGGTGTTATATTTTCCTTCTTCTGGCCGATAATGACTTTGATGCCGTCAGCAGCCAGTTCATCGGTAATGGAAGAAGCGGCGCGGTCAGATCCGGAGACCTCAAAGCCTCTGCTGCGAAGGATCTGTGCGAGACCGCTCATGGAGATTCCGCCGATCCCTGAAAAATAGACGTGGATCGGCTTGTCAAAATCGAGCTGATACATATGCCCTCCCTGAATTTATTGATAGTCAGAAGCGCAGTGCTTCTTATCTGATTGAGTTGACGTTCGTATCATACAATAAGAAGTCTTACAAGTCAAAGGAGTATCCGAATGGAGTATGTTATACTCCGTGAAGGAATGAAAATTGTCTGGCAACAAAACATAATTACGTATAAAGTAGAACGATTTGGTACATGTAATGTACGGTTTCATTTCTGTATTCGGTATGGTATAATATCATTGCAAAATTATAAACGTTATTATGTAAAAGATTTTGCAAAAACCATACCAGAGGTGGCAACATGATAGTTAAGAAAGAAATGATCGCTATGCTGTTGGCAGGCGGCCAGGGAAGCAGACTCGGAATTCTTACATCAAACATGGCCAAACCGGCGGTATCCTTTGGCGGGAAGTACAGGATCATTGACTTTCCGCTCAGTAACTGCATCAATTCAGGTGTAGATACTGTAGGTGTACTGACGCAGTATATGCCGCTGAGGCTGAATACGCACGTCGGGATCGGAATCCCGTGGGACCTCGATAAGAATGTGGGAGGAGTCACGGTACTGTCTCCGTATGAGAAGATCTCGCATACGGACTGGTACACGGGGACTGCGAACGCGATCTATCAGAATCTCACGTATATGGAGAGCTACAACCCCGATTATGTGCTTATTCTGTCCGGTGATCATATCTATAAGATGGATTACGAATCGATGTTGGATTTCCATAAGGAAAACAATGCTGAAGTAACTATCGCTGTCATGCCGGTCCCTAAGGAAGAGGCGAGCCGTTTCGGGATCATGATCACTGACGAGAACAGAAAGGTAGTGGACTTTGAGGAGAAGCCCGCTCATCCCCGCAGCAATCTGGCTTCCATGGGTATTTATATATTCAACTGGAAGACGCTCAGGGAAGCGCTGGTGACCAATAAGGAACAGCCCAATCTGGATTTCGGCAAGCACATCATTCCGTACTGCCGCGATAAGGGAGCTCCTCTCTACGCGTACGAGTTTAACGGATACTGGAAAGATGTCGGGACCCTGACCTCCTATTGGGAAGCTAATATGGAGCTCATAGACATCGTTCCGGAGTTTAACCTGTACGAGGAGTACTGGAAGATCTACACAAAGAGCACTTCCAATGTTCCGCAGTATTTTGGCACAGAAGGCACTGCGGAGCGGACGATCATCGGCGAAGGAACAGAAATTTACGGCAGAGTTTACAACTCTGTGATCGGTTGTGACGTGACCATCGGAGAGGGCGCGGAAGTAAGGGACTCGATCCTTATGAACGGCACCCGCGTTGGCGCAGGCAGCAGACTCTATAAGGTCATTGCCGCGGAGAATGTCACGATCGGGAACGGAACGGTCCTTGGCGAAGGCCGCGACATCCCCAACGAAACGAGATCCGATATTTACAG
>DMAZ01000025.1:2356-2641 GCA_003446335.1 Lachnospiraceae bacterium
GGAATGCTTGAAAGCGGCAGAACTCTGGTGAAAGAAGGTGACGTGGAATGAGGGCGGTAGGAATTATCTTAGCCGGCGGCAACAGCAAACGAATGAAGGAACTGTCCAGAAAGAGGGCTGTGTGCGCGATGCCCGTGGCGGGAAGTTATCGCAGCATAGACTTTGCGCTCAGCAATATGGAACACTCCAGAATTCAGAAAGTTGCTGTCCTTACGCAGTATAATTCCCGGAGTCTGAATGAACACCTTGCATCGTCAAAATGGTGGGATTTCGGGCGCAAGCAGG
>DMAZ01000025.1:2693-3512 GCA_003446335.1 Lachnospiraceae bacterium
GGTGGGATTTCGGGCGCAAGCAGGGAGGATTGTTCCTCTTTACGCCTTCCTTTGCGGACGCCAGCAGTCAGTGGTACCGGGGAACAGCTGACGCGATCGCGCAGAATATCAGTTTTCTCAAGACATCTCACGAACCCTATGTGGTGATCACATCGGGGGACTGTGTTTACAAGATGGATTACAATGATGTTCTCGAATATCATATGGAAAAGAGAGCGGATATCACTGTAGTGGTCAAGGAAATGCCGGAAAACTTTAATGTGGAACGGTATGGCACAGTGCAGATGGATGCGGACGGCAGGATCCAGGAATTCGTGGAGAAACCGGTCGTTGCGCAATTTAACACAATTTCATGCGGAATCTACGTGATCAGAAGGAGACTTCTTATAGAGTTTCTGGAAAAGAGCATGGAAGAGAACCGGTATGATCTGGTTCAGGATATCCTCATCCGCTACAGAGGCCTGAAGAGAATCTACGGTTACAAGCTGCACAACTATTGGAGCAATATTGCGACTGTTGAGGATTATTACAGGACGAATATGGATTTTCTGAATCCGGAGATCAGGGATTATTTCTTCAAACAGTATCCGGACGTTCACTCGAAGGTGGCCGACCTTCCTCCCGCGAAGTACAACGTGGGAGTGCACATCCGTAACAGCTTGCTGTCGAGCGGATGTATCGTGAACGGAACGGTGGAGAATTCCGTATTGTTCCAGCAGGTCTATGTTGGCAATAATTGTGTAATTAGGAATTCACTCATTTTGAATGATGTTTACATCGGAGACAATACTATCATTGAGAACTGCATCGTGGAGAGCG
>DMAZ01000160.1 GCA_003446335.1 Lachnospiraceae bacterium
GCAGGGCTATGGTCAGCAGGGTTATAATCAGCAGGGTTATGGTCAGCAGAGCTATGATCAGCAAGGCTATGGCCAGAGGTATTCTCAGGACAATGGCGGGGGCTCAGGCTCGAATCCCATATTTGTCAAGATCGCGTCAGCAGTCATTGCAGCGGTATGTGCGTTTCTTCTTATCAGAGATCTGCTTGATATCATCCCATGGTTGGGCTACCTGTTCAGTATGTTCGGATACTATCCGATCGGCGCTATGCTCAGTCTTGTGCAGTTAATTCTGGGACTGGTGGGAATGGCCCTGTACGCAGTTGCTGCGGCAGTCATGGTCGTGTCCGTGCTGAAATGGGAAAAAGAATATTGCAACAGTTTTATGCTTGCTCTGGCTATAACAGCTGTAGGTGAAATCGTGATTACTGTTTTGATCAGGCTGCTGTCAGTGCTGCGCAGAATAAATGCGTCGCCTCTCAGTCTGCTGTGGCTTGTTCTGGGCTGTATAGCAGTCATTGCGATTTATTATGTGGCAAGCGTGGCAAGCGGAGCGAAACCGTTGGAAGGCATGTCATCCGATGATATTAAAGCTGCTGCCTCTGTTTCCTTCGGTGAGATACTCGGGCTTATGAAATCAAATGACGGACAGGGCATGCAGAGTGATAAGTATGCCTACCGCTCATCCGAAAATCCGGGCGGATACCAGCAGTCTTCTGCCCAGTCCACCGCACAGCCTTACGGTCAGTCCGCTGCCCAGTCCGCGGCGCAGCCTTACGGTCAGTCTTCTGCCAATACGGCGGCCTACGGTCAGAATCAGCCGATGGGGATTCCTCAGTCTACCTATTTCACACCGCTTGATACGAACAGAAGCCTGCTGAAATATATTGTGTTCACAGCACTGACCTGCGGAATCTACGGCTTGTTCGTTCTTCACGGGCTTGCCAGAGATATGAACATAGCCTGTGAAGGAGACGGAAAGCAGACCGCGGGACTGCTCAAACTGTTCCTTCTCACCATTGTTACCTGCGGTATTTATAACTATTACTGGTATTACGCACTTGCGGACAGAATGCAGGCCAATGCTCCGAGATACGGAATGCAGTTCCAGGAGAACGGTACGACGATCCTTCTCTGGTTCATCTTTGGTATCCTGATCTGCGGAATCGGTCCGCTCATCGGATTGAATATCATATTCAAGAATGCAAATGCGATCTGTATGGCTTATAATAACGCACACATGAACGCGAATCGGAATCAGATGTGATTGTCCGGCAATTTGGCGATAAGCAAATGACAGAACTATAAATAACATGAAACAACAGAAATTGCCTCCGGAGAACATCTGCGGAGGCTTTCTTCATTTTTGCAGGAATTTAGACGAATAATGAAAGCAGGAATGCTGGTCGAAAAGACCCGGAAAGGAAAAAGTATGGGAAAGGATATACATAAGAAACTGAATGATCTGCGGAGGATCCTGGCATCTTACGGCAGCATCGCCGTGGCCTTCTCCGGAGGAGTGGACTCCACATTTCTTCTGAAAGCGGCACATGATGTTCTGGGGGACCGCTGCATTGCTCTTACGGCACGTTCGGCCGGTTTCCCTGCACGTGAGATGCAGGAGGCCATCCGATTCTGCGAAAAAGAGAACATCAGGCAGATCTTTTTTGATTCCGGGGAAATGCAGCTTGAGGCCTATGTCAATAACACAAAGGACAGGTGCTATCACTGCAAAAAGATGATTTTTTCACGTATGAAAGAGCTGGCTGCACAGCAGGGAATAACCTGTGTGGCGGAGGGGTCCAACATGGATGACCTGGGGGATTACCGTCCGGGTCTTCAGGCAATAAAGGAACTGGCTGTGCTCAGCCCGCTGAGAGAGTCTGATCTTTATAAAGCGGAGATCAGAGCACTCTCAAAAGAAATGGGGCTTGAGACATGGAACAAGCCTTCTTTTGCATGCCTTGCGTCCCGCTTTGCTTACGGGGAGCGAATTACACCGGAGAAGCTGCATATGGTCGAGCAGGCGGAGGAAGTGCTTCGTGATATCGGTCTCACTCAGTACAGGGTCCGCCTTCACGGAAACATGGCCAGGGTAGAGGTACTGCCGAAGGACTTTGACTGTATTCTTCAAGAGGAGAACAGAGAGAGGATCCTTCGGGAATTCAAGGCAGCCGGATTCACCTACATTACAATGGACCTGCAGGGGTATCGGACAGGGAGTATGAATGAGGTACTCTCTTAAAAAAGAAGTTCCTTCGTCGGAGGAATATATACAATATCGGTTTCTTTTCTTTCCGAGAAGCCGATATTGTATTTTTTTGCATAATTTTCGATCTCGGAACCTTTATTTCCGATCATGATGACAGAGGAGTCCCCTGCAAAAGCGTCGGGCTCTATCTTCATGCGGTCGTTCCCTGCATATACCCTGCATAAGTTCACCGCATTTTTAAAGGCGTTTTCAGAAACATGAGACAGGGACCCCGGCAGCCTGATTTCTGTGATCGATGTGCAGGAGCTGAATGCGAAAGGCATAAGCTCTCTGAGCGTGTGCGGAAGTGCGACTTCCCTGAGAGAAAGCGCGTGGGTAAAGGCATTCCTGCAGATGATCTCAACGCCTTCCGGCACAGCATATGTTCCTTCGTTCCGACCGCAGGGATACTGGATCAGCTGTTTCATGTCGGCTGAAAAAAGGACTCCCTCCCTGGCGATGTAGTGGGTGTTGCCTGATCGTACAATGAATTGTTCGATGCCGTCACAGTAACAGAAAGCGCCTTCCTCGATGACCATCGTCTCTACCGGAATTTCCAGGATTTTCAGAGCGCGGCATTCTCTGAAAGCCCCGCTTCCGATCCTTTCAATATTTTGGGGCAGATAGCAGCTTTCGAGATTGGTACAGCGGGCAAATGCAAGATTCCCTATCTCGATGAGCGAGTCCGGAAGGGAAACATATGTCAGGTTGACACAGCCGTCAAATGCCCCGTCGCTTATATAGAGACATCCTTCCGGAATCTGTACCGAAGTGATATCCGGATTATTCAGAAATACGGAATCGGCAATATGTACTACATTGTCAGGGATGACAATGTCCCCGCCGGATCCGTAGTAAGCGGTCAGTGCACCGTCAGTGATCTGAAAATCATCGGCTCTTACATCTTTTCCGGTCAGAGCAGGAATAAAGAGCAGTATCATGATAATAAAAATGCAGCGTACGTTTCTGATCATTGTCATATCTCCATTGCCGATCTTAATATAAGAAATGCTGCCTGCCATCCTTCACAGGGGTATGGGAGCAAAAAGGTGTATTCTGCCTTCAGATATCTTACTTTATAAGACAGGAAAAGTCAAAAAAGTCATTTATTAATTGACATTAAGTTTAATGATAGTATAATCAGATTCAGTTTGGCAGTTTAGCAAAAAATTATTATTTGTTTAGAATTGGGATTGCTTTCCCATGACTGCCGCGGCAGCGTAAAGAACATGCTATTTATTCAGAAAAGAGCGGAAAATGGAAGTTGATATCATCAACAGAAAAATCGGACAGAAAATCAGGGAACTGCGATATCAGAAGGGTCTGACGCAGCAGGAGCTCGCGGACCGGACAGAACTTACCAAGGGATATATCTCCCAGCTTGAACACGGACTTGTCGCCCCTTCCGTTATTACCTTGCTGGATCTCATCGAATGTCTCGGTACGACCCCCTCGGACTTTTTCAAAGAGACAGACCCGGAACAGATCGTCTTCACGGAGGAAGGATTTTTCGAGAAGATCGATGACGGAGGGAACAGTATTCAATGGATCGTTCCGACTGCGCAGAAGAACCAGATGGAGCCGCTTCTCGTGGCCATCCAGCCCCATCAGAAACTGGAACCCGACACGCCTCATGAAGGAGAGGAGTTCGGATTCGTTATCTCCGGCCGGATCAGACTGCATCTGGGAGAGAAAACATATGTCGTGAAATCCGGAGAGAGTTTCTACTATAAGGCGGAGCGTGCACATTACATTGAGAATGCGTCGTCGAAGCCTGCGAAATTTATCTGGGTGAGCACGCCGCCGTCCTTCTGATACCTGCGGATAATGCCGGGCGTCATGTGTGGAGGATCTGTGTGACAAGAACGCTGCGGCGTTCTTGATGAATTCAGCCAAAGCTTAAAATCTAAATCATATTAATCAGGGAAGAGAGTTAGGAAAAATGAGTGATAAGATTATTGAATTAAAGGATATTACGAAGACCTATGATAACGGTTTTACCGCTGTCTCCGACTTTAATCTGTACGTAAAACGCGGAGAATTTATCACCTTTTTAGGTCCTTCCGGGTGCGGCAAGACCACGACCCTGCGCATGATCGCAGGTTTTGAACTTCCGAGTTCCGGCAAGATCCTGCTGAACGGAAAGGATATCGCGAAGTTACCGCCTTATGAACGTCCGATCAACACGGTCTTTCAGAGATACGCGCTTTTCCCGCATATGAATATATACGAGAATATCGCTTTCGGTCTCCGTCAGAAAAAGATATCGGAGGATGTCATTCAGAAGAAAGTCAGGAAAGTTCTGGAGCTTGTTGACCTGGAAGGGTTCGAGAGAAGATCTGTTGCCACTCTTTCCGGAGGACAGCAGCAGAGGATCGCCATCGCGCGCGCGGTCGTGAACGAGCCGGAGATCCTTCTTCTGGACGAACCGCTCGGGGCGCTGGACCTGAAGATGCGCAAGGAAATGCAGCTGGAACTGAAGGAGATGCATGACAGACTGGGCATCACCTTCATCTATGTCACGCATGATCAGGAGGAAGCGCTGACCATGTCGGACACGATCGTCGTCATGTCCGAGGGCAAGATCCAGCAGATCGGCACGCCGGAAGATATCTATAACGAGCCGAAGAATGCATTTGTCGCTGACTTCATCGGCGAGAGCAATATCTTTAACGGAATCATGACCGGCAAGCTGAAAGCGCGCTTCTGCGGCGGTGAATTTGCCTGTGTTGACGATATCGAAGAAGGCACCCATATTACTGCTGTCGTGCGCCCGGAAGATGTTATCATCACACAGCCGCAGGAGGGTACGATCCGCGGAACAGTCACATCCGTCATCTTTAAGGGCATTCACTATGAGATCATTGTCGAATCCGGAAAGAGCGAGATGGTCGTCCAGTCCGTCAAGGCCTCAAAGGTAGGAGATTATGTGGGCATGAAAGTCGACCCGGATAATATCCATATCATGATCGCGGAAGATCATACCAACTACTTTACGGCCGGGATCAACAGCAGTTATCGTCTGGAATACAACGGTAAGCAGCTTGATACCAGCGTTACGAAGATCATAAGAGGCAGCAGACGGCTCGAGAACGGAAATCTTGTCGATGAGACCGGTGATGTCATCGATCCGGCACGCACGAAGATCAGTGTGTCGATCCAGCCGCAGGATATTTCCATGACAGACCATGTGGATGAAGGTCTCGTGGAAGGCTATATCAGTAATCTGATCTACAAAGGTGACCATTACAGCTACGTTATCCACACCGACTTCGATCAGGATTTCATTGTGGATGACGAATACCTGTGGAACATGGGAGATCATGTCGGTCTTATCATGCCGGTCGACAAAATGACCTTTAAAACGGTGAAGAGATAAGGAGGAAGGAAGATTGCATGCTCTGAAATTAACAAGAAAGAGTCTGGGGATCCCCTATGCTCTGTTCCTTGTGCTGTTCGTCGCGTTTCCGCTCATCGTACTGTTTTACTATGCCTTTACGAACGGTCAGGGACAGTTTACGGTGGCCAATCTTACCGGCTTCTTTACGGATCCCAATACGATGGGTACTCTCTGCTACAGTTTCGCGATTGCCGCAACGACTACCGCGCTGTGTCTTCTGATCGCATATCCGACAGCCTACATTCTGGCCCGGAGCAGAGTAAAACGCAAAGCAGTCCTTGTCATGCTTTTTATCATGCCGATGTGGATCAATTTTTCGCTGAGGATCACAGCACTGAAGGAGATCCTGACACTCATTGAAGGCAATCTGGCATATTATCCGTTCCTGAACGCGGTACTCGGTATGACTTACGATTTTCTGCCGTTCATGATCCTGCCGATCTATAATACGATCGTCAAGCTGGACGAATCTCTCATTGAGGCGGCCAAGGATCTCGGTGCGGATGACCGCAGTGCCTTCTTTAAGATCACACTGCCCCTGTCAGTACCGGGAATCGTCAGCGGCGTAGCCATGGTCTTTCTGCCGGCTATGACGAACTATGTTGTTCTGGATATGCTGTATAACAGCACGTATATCATGGGAAGTCTGATCGGAAGTTACTTCTCTGCATATAACTGGCACGGCGGTTCGATGATCGCCCTGATCCTGCTGTTTATTATCTGCGTATTTACGCTTGCTACGAAAAACCTGGAGACAGATGAAGGAACGAGAACGGGAGGTGCACTGCTGTGATAAGAACGGGAAAAAGGATTTTTATTATACTGGTGCTTCTGTTCCTGTACGCGCCGATCCTCATTCTGACGGTCTACAGTTTTACGAATGCCACGAATATCGGAGCGATCAGAGGGTTTTCCCTGCATAATTATGTGACACTGTTTACGACCCCTGAACTTCGGAATATGATCATCGGGACGATTCTGCTGGCTCTCGGCTCAGCAGCCCTGGCTACGGTCCTGGGAACGATGGGCGCGATCGGAGCTTTTTATTCGAAAAAGAAAGTGACCAGATTTATCGAAACGCTGAATCAGGTCCCTGTCGTCAACGCGGATGTCGTGACCGGTTTTTCGATCTGCATTCTTCTGGTCGTCGTTCTGGGCATAGATAAGGATACATTCATTCCTCTGGTCATCGGCCATGTCACGCTGTGCGCGCCTTTCGTATATCTCTCGGTCCTTCCGAAACTGAAACAGATGGATCCGAGCATTTATGAGGCAGCGCTCGATCTGGGAGCTACACCTCAGGCAGCTCTGCGCAGGATCGTTATACCGCAGATCTTTTCCGGTATTGTATCCGGCTTTTCTCTGGCAATTACACTGTCTCTGGATGACTATTTTATTGCCACCTACACGAAACCGGCGACTTTCGACACCATCAGTACCTATGTTGTCAACGCGACAAAGGGCGCGCAGACGACGATCAAGACCGCACTATGGGCTCTGTCCGCAGTGATATTTGTCATTGTTGTACTGATCGTACTGGTCTCTAATCTTCGTGCAAATGAAAATACAGAGGCCGCCTGAAAGAAAGCGGAGGGGATGGAAAATGAGAGCAGAGAAATTTGCATTTAAAATTGCGGCTGTCGCACTTGCCGGGACTGTTCTTGCCGCACAGGTCCCGGAAACTGTGTACGCAGCGGCGGATAAAGAGGAGACCATAAAGCTTCGCGTCTGTAACTGGGAAGAATATATCGACCTGGGAGACTGGGACGAGGAAGAAACGATTGATCTTGAAAGCGGTGACATCATCGGAGAGAACTCCATGGTGGAAGATTTTGAAGAATGGTATCATGAGACCTACGGGAA
>DMAZ01000064.1:0-248 GCA_003446335.1 Lachnospiraceae bacterium
GAGATCGGTCTGGATTATTACTGGAATAAAGAGAAAAAGGAGCTTCAGACGGAAGCCTTTCGCAGACAGATCCGGCTCGCTCAGGAGTGCGGCAAGCCGGTCGTCATCCATTCCAGAGAGGCTGCAGCGGACACGCTGGATATCGTGCGGGAGATGTACGGAAAGGGATCTCCCTGGGAACGCCTGCACGGACAGGTGCAAATGACCGGAACGGATGCGGACGCAGGACCTGCGGAGCGAAAGGGCGT
>DMAZ01000064.1:322-495 GCA_003446335.1 Lachnospiraceae bacterium
ATGCACTGTTATTCTTATTCTGTGGAGCAGGCAAGGATCTACACCCGGGAGCTCGGATTCTACCTGGGGATCGGCGGGGTCGTAACATTTAAGAACGCGAAAAAGCTTAAAGAGGTGGTGGCGGATACACCGCTGTCCTACCTGGTCCTGGAGACGGATTGTCCGTATCTTGC
>DMAZ01000064.1:608-9830 GCA_003446335.1 Lachnospiraceae bacterium
AATTTGAGGTGTTAAAGACCCGGGCGTGAGCGAGGAAGAGGTGGAGCGTGTGACGGAGGAGAACGCCAGGAAACTGTTCCTGATTTTCTGACAGGGAAAAATAGATAAAAAGCGCACAGAATAAATTGGATAATGTGCTGAATTCATTGAATTGAACATGAAATTCAGAGAACGGGGGACGTGAAATCCATTTACATGTTCCCCGTTTGCGTTTATAATAATACATATAATGTCCTCGTATTTCGAGTGGCTGTTTAGGCAGTTTGCACTAAAAAAGAAAACACAGCGGGTAGCTGTGGAAGGAGAAGAGGTAATCCTATGGAAAATGAATATCTGTTTTCAGAACTGGATCAGTATCTTTTCGGTCATGCCACGCATTATGATCTGTATAAAAAGCTTGGCGCTCATCCGACTACCATAGACGGAGTGGACGGAACCTATTTTGCGGTATGGGCACCGAATGCACAGCGTGTTTCCGTTATCGGAGAGTTCAATGACTGGGATACAGAAGCCAATATTATCACCAATGAAGATGATATCGGTGTATGGCAGGGATTTATCCCGAACGCGAAAGCCGGCCAGATGTATAAGTATTTCATCATCGGATATCAGGGTGAGCACCTTTACAAGGCAGACCCGTTCGCCAATCAGGCAGAACTTCGTCCGGGAACGGCATCCGTTATTGCGGATCTGCGCAATCTGAAATGGAGCGACTCCACCTGGATGAAGAAGCGCCAGAAATTCGATATCAGTAAAGATCCGATGGTCATCTATGAGTGCCACATCGGTTCCTGGATGAAGCATCCGGAATCTGCCGGCAGAGGCAAGGAAGGCTTCTACAATTACCGTGAGTTCGCCGAGAAAGCTGCAGATTACTGCAAGGATATGGGTTACACCCACATCGAGCTGATGGGTATTGCGGAGCATCCGTTCGACGGTTCCTGGGGATATCAGGTCACCGGTTACTATGCACCGACCTCCCGCTACGGAACGCCGAATGACTTCCAGTATATGATCAATTACTTCCACAAGAAGGGTATCGGCGTTATCCTTGACTGGGTACCGGCACACTTCCCGAAAGACGCTGCAGGTCTTGCATGCTTCGACGGCACAGAGCTGTACGAGCACAAGGATCCGCGTCAGGGCGAGCATCCGGACTGGGGTACCAAGATCTATAATTACGGCCGTCCGGAAGTCAAGAATTTCCTTATGGCAAATGCCCTCTACTGGGTCGAGTTCTTCCACGTTGACGGCCTCCGCGTAGACGCGGTCGCATCCATGCTGTATCTTGACTACGGCAAGAAGGACGGTGAATGGGTAGCCAACAAGTACGGCGAGAACAAGAACCTTGAAGCCATCGAATTCTTTAAGCATATGAACTCCTGCCTGCTCGGCAGAAATAAGGGCGCTGTCATGATCGCCGAGGAATCCACCGCATGGCCGAAGGTCACAGCCAAGGTCGAGGAAGACGGACTCGGATTCTCCATGAAGTGGAACATGGGCTGGATGAATGACTTCCTGGAATACATGAAGCTTGATCCGCTGTTCCGTAAAGGCAATCACTATAAGATGACATTCTCGACATCCTATGCATACAGTGAGAACTATATCCTGGTTCTTTCACATGACGAGGTCGTTCATCTGAAGTGCTCCATGTGGAGCAAGATGCCGGGCATCTACGAGGATAAGTTCCACAACCTGCGTGCCGGTTATACCTATATGATGGGCCACCCGGGCAAGAAGCTTCTCTTCATGGGCCAGGAATTCGGCCAGCAGAGAGAGTGGAGCGAGGAGCGCGAGATCGACTGGTTCCTGCTTGAGACGGATCTGAACAGGCAGCTGCAGGATTATGTACGTGACCTGTGGAAGATGTATGCTAAGTATCAGTGCCTCCACGGAACAGACTACGACCCGCTCGGATTTGAATGGATCAACGCCGATGACGCGGACCGCAGTATTTACAGCTTCATGCGCAAATCCTCCGACGGCAAGAAGAACCTGCTGTTCGTCTTGAATATGACGCCGATGGCCCGTCCGGATTACCGCTGCGGCGTTCCGGTACTCGGAAACTATAAGCTGGTCATGAACTCCATGGATCCGAAGTACGGCGGCGATGCTCCGCGTACCAAGAAGACCTACAAGGCGACCGAAGGCGAGTGCGATAACAGACCGTACGCGATTGCTTACGATCTGCCGGCATACGGATGCGCGATCTTCGAGTTCGACTATGTGACGGATGAGAAGCCGGTCAAGAAAGCTGTCAAGAAGGCCGCTAAGAAGGCGATCGAAGCGCCTGAAGAGGCTCCGAAGAAAGCCGTCGAAGCGCTTGAAGAAGCTCCGAAGAAGGCAACGAGAAAGAGAGCAGGCAAGAAGAAAGCAGATGCTGAATAATCAGACTATCATTCGCCGGCTGGGTGACCAGCCGGCGTTTTTTCATGCAGCGGATTTTCTTCCGGGAAGCCGGATGTTCGTTGATCGATCATCGTTCGCAAAAGTACGACACATAAGTTTTCGGATATACAAAATGGCCGTGTTGTATATCGACAAGGACTGTCGGGACAGGATACTCTGATTACAGAAGAAGGAAAATATTACCTCTTACCCGAGAAACGAATGCATGATATTGTACGGGAGGATTTTATGGATTTTCAGAAATTTTATAACGGTGAGGAATTCAGAGCCTATGATTTTCTTGGTGCACATCCGCAGGATGGAGGCGGTGTGGTCTTCCGCACATTTGCGTTAAATGCGGAAAGTGTGTCCCTGATCGGTGAGTTCAATAACTGGACGGAAGCACCCATGTCCGACGCGAAAAGGAAAGGATTCTTCGAGCTTTCTGTTCCGGAGGCCAGGGTCGGCCAGATGTATAAATATGTCATTTACAGTAAGCTGGGACGCATTGAACACTGCGATCCCTACGGGTTCGGAATGGAGCTGAGGCCGGCATTTGCCTCGATCGTCAGAGACCTCAGGGAGTACACCTTCACGGACGATAAGTGGATGAAGACGCGAACGCTGAATTATGACAGGCCTCTCAATATTTTCGAGATGCATGTCGGCTCCTGGAAACGCAACGAGAATGATCCCAACGGATGGTACAGGTACGATGAGATCGCTGATGATCTGATCGCCTACTGCAAGGGGCTCGGATATACGCATGTGGAATTCATGCCGCTGGCCGAGCATCCGTTCGACGGATCCTGGGGGTATCAGCAGACGGGATTCTTCGCTCCGACATCCCGCTACGGAACGGCTGCGCAGCTGAAAAAGCTGGTAGATAAGCTGCATAATGCCGGAATCGGCGCAATCGTGGATTTCGTGCCTGCCCATTTTGCAAATGATTACTACGCCCTCAAGGAATACGACGGGACCGAGCTTTACGAATACCCGGCAAGCGATGTCTCCGACAGTGAGTGGGGGACGCGCAACTTCATCTATGCCCGCCGCGAGGTCATGACCTTTATGCAGTCTGCGGCAAATTACTGGCTGGCGGAGTACCACTTCGACGGCCTCAGAATGGATGCCATCAGCCGGGTCATCTACTGGATGGGAGATGAGAAGCGCGGTGTCAACGAGACTTCCGTAGACTTCCTGAAGAAGATGAATGAGGGGCTTCACAGACTGCATCCGACAGCTATGCTGATCGCGGAAGATTCGACGTCCTATCCGGGGTGTACGAAACCGGCCTGGGCAGGCGGTCTCGGATTCGATTATAAGTGGGATCTGGGATGGATGAATGACACGCTGGATTATTTCATGAAGCAGTCGGATGAGCGTAAGGACCTTCCGGGCAAGCTGACGTTCTCCATGCATTACTTCTACAATGAGAGATATATGCTTCCCCTCTCGCACGATGAGGTCGTGCACGGGAAGAAGACAATCATCGATAAGATCTTCGGCGATTACGAGATGAAGTTCCCGCAGGCAAGGGCACTGTATATGTATATGATGGTACATCCGGGCAAGACGCTGAACTTTATGGGAAATGAGATTGCCATGTTCCGTGAGTGGGATGAGACGAAGGAGCCGGACTATTTCCTTCTGAAGTATCCGATGCATGACTCTTTCCGGCATTATTTCTCGGAGCTCTGGAAAGTCTACACGGAGACACCGGCCCTCTATGAGATGGATTATGAGCCGGAGGGATTCCGCTGGGTGACGATCAATGACAACGGACGGAACATTTTCGGTATTCAGCGGTACGCGAAGGACAGGAACAAAGGCAGTGTGATCGCGCTTTTCAATTTCTCGAACCGGGACTGCGTCTACAGGCTGCATCCCGAGAAGTCCTGCGCGATGGAGGAGATCCTGAATACAGACTGGGAGCGTTTCAGCGGGAAGACGAGAGAAGAGAAGGGACGGATGATTCGGGCCACTTCTATGGACGGGACACCGATCGCGCTGCCGGCGTTTTCGGCGGTCCTGTATAAAATTAAGCAGTGAACGCGGACTTCCCATATTTCATATCCGAACAGTCTTATCATGAAATATACATCGTCAGGACGCTTCCGCTCTGTCTCGCTGGCAGCGGTACTAATGAATTTTCGGCGTTTGCACTTGAAAATTCAAAGTACCGGCCGCGAGACGAAGCCGTTCCGATGTATATTTTCATGATTGCGACTGGACTTTCAATGTGATGTATGGGAAGCTAAAGTTAGTAATCAGGTGCATTTTACACAAAAATAAGGCCATATATGGTTGACATACGCAGTTATGACACCATATATGGCCCTTTTTTTCAATTTTTGAGGTTTTGCAAATGCTTCCCTTTTCAGTGGCTCATCCGGTCCCGGAACGAAGCCTGCCTCCGCTCCTGCTCCTTTTTCAACCGGATTATGAGCTTGTTGGTCAGGCGCGAATACCAGTAGATCATCATCATGACCAGGATCATGAGCGGGATGAGCAGCAGCGACCACCACATGAAGATCGAGTGCATGTCATAGAAGTTCGGCAGCAGCAGGACCGCCGCAAGGAAGGTCCCTACACACAGATAGACGATGAAGGTGCGGTATTTGCTGCCCTTCAGCGGGTGACAGACTTCCGCGACCACCAGCAGGGCCACAAGCCCGCCGAGCATCAGGTTGAAGGTCGAGAAGACGCTCACATCCCACGGGAAGATGAAGTTCAGGAACTGCACGATGAGGATCGCGGTCACCATGGTCAGGGCCGAGGGGAGCGCGACCTTCAGCACGTGACCGAGGAAACCCTCTGACGCCACATTTTCCTGCTTCTCCAGTGTGAGCAGGAAGCTCGGAAGTCCGATTGCGCACAGATTTATGAGTCCCATCTGCAGGGTCGTGAACGGATAGGTGGACTTCAGGAAAATGAACAGGAAGCTCAGTATGCAGGAATAAATCGTTTTGGTCAGGTACAGAGAGCTGACGCGTTCGATATTTGCAATAATGGTCTTCCCCTCGCTCACGATATCCTTCATGGAGGAGAAGTCGGAGTCGAGGAGCACGATGTGCGCCGCCTGTTTGGCTGCCTCGGAGCCCGCCGCCATCGCGATGCCGCAGTCGGAATCCTTGATGGCCAGTACATCGTTCACGCCGTCTCCTACCATGGCCACGGTCTTGCCGTTGGCCTGCCAGGCTTTGACAAATGCCTGTTTCTGCTCCGGTTTCACCCTTCCGAAGACACTGTATTTCGTGATCTCCTGCGCAAAGGCAATGGGATCGGTCGGGAGCTCGGACGCGTCGGCATAATTCTCGGCGCCCGCCACTCCGGCTTTCCGGGCGACGGTGGATACGGTGATCGGGTTGTCTCCGGAGAGGACCTTGATGTCGACGCCGGCTTTGGCGAAGTATTCGAAGACTTCCCCGGCGTCCTCCTTGATTATGTCGGAGATGACGATTGCTGCCAGCGGCTCAATGCGGCCTTTCTTTTCCTTTTCGGCTGAGATGCCGTCGGACAGGCCGAGGAGCAGTACGCGGTAGCCCTGCTCGGAGTATTTGTTTATCAGGCGAAGCGCCTTTTTGTTCTTCGGAATCAGGAACTCCGGCGCACCGATGACGAAGTCTCCGATGTCGGTGAATCCGGCTGCCTTGTATTTGCGCGCCGATGAGAACGGAATCGTCTCGCGGACCGGCCAGTCGGTCTTCTTTCCGAAGTAGTTGTCAACGGCGGTCTGTGTGGCATTGGCATCTTCAAATGCGCCGTTTATATGGGCGATGATCTCGGAGACGGTCTCCCGGTCCATATCCCCGAACTCGATGATTTCCTCTACCTTCAGTTCACCGGTCGTGATGGTGCCGGTCTTATCCGTGCACAGGATATCTGCTCTTGCCAGCGATTCGATGGCCGCCATCTCCTGGACGAGAGCCTGCTTTCTGGCAAGTCTTCCCACACCGATGATGAAGGAGACAGACGTTAGAAGGACCAGTCCTTCCGGAATCATGCCGATGACGCCGGACACCGTGCGGAGAATAGCCGTATCGATGTCGCCGCTCGCAAGATACTGGCTTCGGAAAAGCAGAAGTCCGATCGGGACAAGAGCCACGGAGACCACTTTGATAATACGTCCGATCGTCCGCTGCATTTCTGACTGTGCTCTCTTTTTACGGGCAGCCTTGCTCACGAGCTCTGTCGCGTAGCACTCTTCACCGACTTTTTCGACCTGCATGATCGCTGTGCCGGCTGAGATGAAACTGCCGGAGAGAATCGGATCTCCGTCCGTTTTTTTGACGGGCTTTGACTCACCGGTGAGCATGGACTCGTTGACTTCGAGACCCTGGCAGAGATAGACAGAGCCGTCGGTCGTGACCTGATCGCCGGGATTCAGGTATATAATGTCATCCCGGACGATTTCGTTGACAGGTACTTCGCATTTGGATCCGCCTCTCAGAGCCATAACTTTCGTCATAGTTATGACGTTCAGCTGATCGATCAGCTTCTTTACTTTCAGCTCCTGGATGATGCCGATGAAGGTATTCGAGATCGCGGTGCCCAGAAAGAGTACATTTTTGAGCTGGCCCGTGGTCATAACGAGAATACCGAGGAGGATATTTAAGAGGTTAAAGTATGTGAACGTGTGCAGGCGGATGATCTGACCGACGGTTTTCTGCCCCTTTTTAGGCTGGGTGTTGATCATTCCTTCCTGCGTGCGCCAGGCGACTTCCGTTTCCGTAAGTCCGGTCCGCATGATCTCCTCTTTGGGCCGGGCAGGCGGCTCGGCGATAAGCTCGGCTTTTGCTGCGGCTTTCTTACCGGAGCGCCGTTTTTTATCCGTGACCGGCTCTTCATCCGCGTCAAGCGTTTCGTCTGCTACCGGCTCTTCGTCTATTTCAGGATCTCCTCCTGTGACCGGCTCTTCATCACCGACATAATATTCGGAGAGAGTCGTATCATCCCCGGAGACGGGGAGTTTTTCTTTTATGGAATTGTTCTCTGGTGTATCTGTTTCTTTTTTAATCATAGAGTTCCGTATTATCTAGTTTGTTCCTTTGGTGTTATAGCGGTTCATCGCCGCATCAATGCCGTCTGTCACGATTGTCTCGACCGCCTCCGCGGCGCGGATGATCGCGTCGTCTACCTGTGTACGCTCCTCCTTCGGAAAGCGGGAGAGCACCCAGTCGGCCAGCTCCCAGTCCTGAGGCTTCGCGCCCGTTCCCACGCGCACACGGATAAAATCCTGCGTGCCGATGCACTGGATGATGTGCTTCAGACCATTCTGACCGCCTGCGGATCCTTTCTTGCGGATGCGGATCCGCCCCGGCTCCAGGTCTATGTCGTCACTGATCACGATCAGCTCGTGCGTCGGATCTATTTTGTAAAAATCCATCAATTCACGCACGCTCGTCCCGCTCAGATTCATATATGTGACCGGTTTTGCGAGGACGACTTTCTGCCCTCCGATTATGCCGGTACCGTAGACAGCATGAAATTTTCTTCCGGCTTGCGGGATGTTGTTGACCGTGATGAGACGGTCAATGACATCGAAGCCCATGTTGTGGCGGGTGCCCTCATAACGGCTGCCCGGGTTGCCGAGTCCAACTATGATGTACATGATGATTTCCTTTCGATAAAGAATAATTCTGCCCTGATTGCATCTGACCTTCCGATGAGAATCGGGAAGACCGAAGTTATTTTATGTATACAATGGCCGAAGGCTGCAGAGAAGTAATGATTCTCGCACCGCCCGAATGGATCAGACCGACCGAGTAGACTATAGACAGTATATCGGGATCGTTCAGGAAGAAAAGGCAGACCACAGAAGTCAGTATTTCCACTACCCCGATAAAGACCGGGTATTTCCACTTGGCGGACCGCATTCTTTTCGTTTCCAGGGCTCGAAGAATTGCCACTGCTCCGGAAAATGCCATACCTATGATCAGGTATATCATGGCATACTGACGGGGTACATGATCCATATTCATAGCGAAGAGTCCTGCATCCAGCAGAAAAAGTCCTTTGAAGAAGATATATATACCCCCGACCATGTACTTTGCCATGGTGAAGTAGTAGAACAGCTGCCTGATCCCGGTGAAGAACAGAGACAGTTCCAGCAGGAGCAGAACGATGAGGTAGTTTCCGTCGTCCGGGATGATCATGATAACGCCCAGGAGGATCGTGAACAGGCCTAAGATGACATTTGCGATTCTTTGAGAGCTGCTCATGACTTGTCCTCCCGTTCTGTCTTAGTTTTCTCCGGAAATTCAGCTTTATGTTTTTTATCATTTATCCGCGCTTCTGCCAGTATTCTGAAGTCCTTAATACCCTTGAAGCCCTTCTTTTCGAAATCAATGGAGAAACCTGCGAGAAGACTGCCTGATATAAAAATCTTGTTGGTGACAAGACTTTTCTGAGCAAGCGCAGCAAGGAAAAATCTGCCCAGGAAAGTGTCGTCCTTATGTGCCTTGTCAGCTTCACGGTATTCCTGGTCATATCTGGAAATATCAAAGTCCGGTATTTCCTGTCCGGATAATTTTTCACCGAAGGCTTTCCAGTCGTCGCTGTCTAATGGTCGTCTCTTTTCGAAAATAGCCATGATCTCTTCACGGTAGGGCTCGACCGTATCCCAGGCATAATGATTTCTCATAAAGGGAGCGAAATCTCCGTGCAGATACTGCATCGCGTAGACCATCTGGCAGAAGGCATGATAATAGTCTGAAGGATTGTCTTTGTACAGGTAGCTGTAATTACCCCAGGCGGGGAGGAATTTGTACCGGATAAAACTGTAATCCGGCAGGTGTCCGGCACGGCCGTGCCCGAGGTTCATGATCG
>DMAZ01000062.1 GCA_003446335.1 Lachnospiraceae bacterium
GGAATGATCTTCCACAGCGCCATCTCCACTTTTTTGGGATCCTTAATGCCGTCTACAAGTCCGATCCGATTGGTGAGCCGAATGCAGTGCGTATCCGTGACAATTGCGGGCTTCCCAAAGACATCCCCCATGATAAGATTTGCGCTCTTCCGTCCGACACCGGGCAGTGCGAGCAGTTCCTCAAAGGTCGTCGGTACCTTTCCGTCATACCTGTCCCTCAACACCCTCATGCAGGCGCTGATATCACGCGCCTTGCTGTGTCCGAGCCCACACGGCTTTACAATCGCTTCGATCTCATCGGGTTCCGCTGCAGCCAGCGCATTTACATCAGGGAACTTTTCGTAGAGTTTTTCCACTACTACATTTACCCGGGCATCAGTACATTGAGCAGCAAGCCTGACACTTACTAAAAGCTTCCATGCTTCATCATAATCCAGCGTGCAGTCAGCACCCGGATATTCTTCCCTCAGTCTGTCTATCACAGTGAGGGCCAGTTCTTTTTTATCCATATTTCACACCATCCGTTAACCAG
Source organism: Lachnospiraceae bacterium (assembly GCA_003446335.1). The sequence goes on from DMAZ01000062.1 coordinate 533, forward strand.
ATGTATCATAGTATAATACAAAATCTCTGAACTTTCACTCGTTTTAACGACCTGCAGCTGAAGTAAAAAGAAATATGGATGAATTTCTTTCAATCTTCACATAATAGATATTGACATATTGTCGTTTTTAATGTATACATGTGTCTTGTCAGGTGTCATGCTGAGTACAGATAGGAGTTATAAAAATGGAAAATATCAAGGCTTTCTTAAAACGCAAAGATATTGTATTCTCGGCTAAACGCTATGGGATCGACGCGCTCGGTGCCATGGCTCAGGGTCTCTTCTGTTCCTTACTGATCGGAACGATCATCAATACGATCGGTTCTCAGTTCCATATAGCCTTCCTGACAGCGCCCGTTGCGAACATCGGGGGCACAGACTATACAGTAGGTGGACTCGCATCCGCCATGAGCGGTCCCGCAATGGCTGTCGCCATCGGAAACGCTCTACATTGTCCTCCTATGGTCCTCTATTCGCTTATCACCGTCGGCTTCGCTTCCAACGCTCTCGGAGGAGCCGGAGGACCGCTTTCTGTTCTATTCATTGCAATCATTGCCGGTGAAGTCGGAAAAGCCATCTCCAAGGAGACCAAAGTCGATATTCTGGTCACTCCGCTCGTGACGATCGGCGTTGGCGTCGCTTTGTCCGCGCTGTGGGCCCCGGCCCTGGGAAAAGCTGCCATGAGGGTCGGTGACATCATTATGTGGGCGACCGAGCTTCAACCGTTCCTTATGGGGATACTTGTTTCCCTCGTTGTCGGTGTTGCCCTCACTCTTCCGATCTCCTCTGCAGCGATCTGTGCAGCCCTGAGTCTCACCGGTCTTGCGGGCGGCGCTGCTCTGGCAGGATGCTGTGCACAGATGATCGGATTCGCCGTCATGTCCTTTCCGGAGAATAAATGGGGCGGACTGGTCTCACAGGGCATAGGGACCTCCATGCTCCAGATGGGCAACATTGTCAGAAATCCACGTATCTGGATCGCCCCGTGTGTGACAAGTATGATCACCGGACCGATAGCCACATGCATTTTCAGGCTTCAGATGAATGGTGCTGCCGTTTCTTCCGGAATGGGGACCTGCGGTCTCGTAGGACAGATCGGAGTGTATACCGGTTGGGTCAATGATGTTGCAGCCGGTACCAAGGCAGCTATTACCGGATTTGACTGGATCGGACTCATCATGATTTCATTCATCCTTCCGGCAGTGATCTGCCCTCTCATCAATATGCTCTGCAGAAAAGCAGGCTGGGTAAAAGACGGTGACATGACTCTCTCCTGAGCGAGTGTTCCTAATATATACATTAAATTCATAAATTTACTAAAAGAACTTTTCTGCGGACAGAAAAGTTCTTTCTTTTTTGATATGTATGAAAAGAAATGCAGAATTGTATAGAATTACGCTTGAATTCGTCAATCAAAAAAGAGTATTATAATAAATGAACCGACTAAAAAACAAAAAGATCAAAACACTATTCAGAAATCAGATGCCTAAATATTGCATTTATGATCAGGCTTACGCACCCGAGCGATTACCCCTTGCCCGGCGTAAGAACGACCCGACTGTCTGCAGCCGGGTCGTTTTTTATTCGTTCTTCTTTTTATTCATTCTCTGATTTACTGATTCTTCTCTCAATTTCCTCAACTACCATCTCGTAGGCCGGCATCGGCACACCATACAGTTTTGCCATGCGCACAACATTGAATACCAGGCCATCCAGCTCAGATTCTCTTCCGGCAGCGACGTCTCTCTGCATGGAAGTTGTAGCATCCGGCGGAAGGGATGCGAGAATTTTTAAATTCACATCCACGTAATCCTTTTCAAACGGATAACCCATCTCGTATGAGAGAGCCATGATCTCCCGGATCATGGTCTTGAACATTGTTCTCGCCTCACCGGTCCTCTGAAAATCCGCTGCGGTCGCGTCATAATAAATACCGGCTGCCCCGATCGGCGAGACATAAGAGAATTTCTCCATGCAGTCCCTCTGAATCACATCTGACAGCTTTGCGTCAATCCCGCAGCTCTTTAAGTCCTGCTCGATTTCTTTTAACCGCGGATCGTAGTCTTCGGGTACCCTCGGACCGAAAATAACTCTAAGAATATCACTGTGCATAAGGATCCATCCGGAACTCTTGATGTTCGCGGTGACATATATACACCCGTCCATGATGATTCCTCTGGGCAGTTTCGATTTCAGATACTTTCCTGTCCCGAAAACATTGAGCGTAGGAATAACGATCGTATCACTTTTTACGATCTTTCTAAGGAAAGGAAGAAGACTTTTCAGTGAATAACTTTTCACACACAGGAAGATCACATCCGGCTCATCATAATAATTCTCGGTATCATAAGCCATGACCTTTACCGAATCTACATGGTGATCCCACTGCTGCTCGACCAGAATTCCGTTTCCCCAGATTGCGCGCAGCTGTTTTCCGCGGGCGATCATCGTGACATCCAGTCCTCCCCTGGCCATCTTATACCCCAGAACGCCGCCTGTTCCGCCTGCGCCTATCACTAGATACTTCATACATACTCCCCTGTATTGATTTCTTCTTTCTCGTGTAAAGAATATTTTATTACGAATCTCTCAGAATTTCTACAGTTACCGTACAGAAATCTTTGTATTTTTTTAAAACCGTTATTGACAGAATCGTTTTAAAATTATATAATTATCAAGCGTTGAAAAAACGACATGGCGAGATAGCTCAGCTGGCTAGAGCACGCGGTTCATACCCGCGGTGTCGAGGGTTCGAATCCCCCTCTCGCTATTAAA
>DMAZ01000020.1:0-9015 GCA_003446335.1 Lachnospiraceae bacterium
ACAAGAAATACAAGCTGGCTGCAGGTGCTATAAGCTGAGAATAGTTTTTTAGCACTCTTTGATACATACCATAAATACAAGTCAGAGGGTGGTAAAAAGCCATTCTCTTTTCATTTCCAGAGAAAGGGGTTAGTAATATGGCTAAGAAAAAAGAGAACAGATATGTGGCGCTATATGAAAGGCTCAGCCACGATGACGAGCAACAGGGAGAATCTAACTCAATCTCCAACCAGAAGCGGATTCTTGAAGATTACGTACTGTCTCACGGCATGACCGTGTTCCGGCATTTCACGGATGACGGGATCTCCGGCACCCGCTTCGACCGCCCTGGCTTTCAGGCCATGATTGAAGAGGTTCGGAACGGAAACATCGAGGCCTGCATTATCAAGGATATGTCCCGCTTCGGAAGGGATTACCTTCAGGTCGGCACATATATGGAAGAACTCCGCAAGAACGATACCCGCCTGATCGCGCTGAACGACAATGTAGATACCCAGAAGGGGGATGACGAGTTTACTCCCTTCCGCAACATCATGAACGAATGGTATGCCCGAGATACAAGCAAGAAGGTCCGCTCTGCTTTTCAGGCAAAGAACCTTGCCGGAAAGCATACAAGCAGTGCAGTTCCCTACGGATACCTAAAGTCCGAGAACAATAAAGATCAGTGGGTCATCGATCCGGTAGCGGCTCCTATCGTGAAGAGGATCTTCCAGATGACGATGGAAGGGAAAGGCCCATACCAGATATCGCAGATCCTCTCGGATGAGCATATCGAGATCCCGGCTTACTATCATCAAAAGCTTGGAATCGGTCTATGGCAGACCAGAGAGATCAAATATCCGTATCAGTGGGGGAGCTCCACCATCGTCCACATGCTTGAGAATCCTTCCTATCTGGGGCATACCTGCAACTTCAAAACGAGGAAGCATTTCAAGGATAAGAAGAGCCATTATGTAGATCAGGATCAATGGACCATCATTGAGAATACACATGAGGCCATCATTGATCAGGAAACTTTCGATAATGTGCAGAGACTCCGCAAGAATATCCGCAGATATCCGGATGGATGGGGTGAAGCGCATCCGCTCGGCGGCCTGCTCTACTGCGCTGACTGCGGCGGGAAGATGTATGTCCACCGTACCAATAACGGCAAGAGGATCGCGCAGTTTACCTGCTCGGAATATGGCAAGATTCCTGTCGGGAGCAGGTGCCCGACACAGCACAGGGTCAATGCAGATGTCGTGATGACACTGGTCAAGGAGACGCTCCGCGAGATCATCAATTTCTCGAAGGAAGATGAGGACGAGTTCGTGAAGCTTGTGAGAAATGCGGTCGAATCACAGCAAACAAGCGAAGTTTCTGAACAGAGACAGCGCCTTGACCAATGCAGAAGCAGGAGTGAGGAATTGGACGTCCTTCTCTGCAAGATATATGAGGACAATGCCCTCGGCAAACTGCCGGACAAGAGATACGCGATCCTTGAAGCGCAATATACAAAGGAACAGGAAGCCCTCGACAATGAGATCGTCAACCTGCAGAACCTTGTATCCGGCGAGGAAAGCAGTCCGTTGTCTGCCGGGAAGTTTATCGCGCTGGTCAAACGCTATCAGGACTTTGACGAACTGACCACTACCATGCTGAACGAGTTCGTTTACAAGATACTGGTGCATGAGCGCGAAAAGAAAGGCAGGCCGGATTCCCCGCAAACCATCGAGATCTACTTCAACTTTATCGGGAAGTTTGAGATGCCCAGAGAAGAACACGTACCGACTCCGGAAGAGATTGAGCTTGCGGAACGGCAGGAGCGCATTAAGCAACAGCGCCATGAAGCGTATCTCCGCAGAAAATCGACCGGATGGCAGTCAACCTACTACTGGAAGAACAAGCGGGCAAAGATAGAGGCTCTCGATAAAAAGAAAGAAGCCCTCTGCGCCGAAGACCGGGCAAACGGTGTCTATTATCTGCCGCATCAGGATTCGGAGGAAGCGGCTGAGAATGCTATGGCATAGTTTAAAAACATGAGGAGAAAAGAAAGCATAGAAAAGAAAACGAAAATCTAAATCAGATGTGATTGATATGTTCAATTCTTGATTGATTTTCGGCCTGACTTGTAATATACTTCTCTTGTGTTGCAGAATGATCGGAAGAACGAGGATAATTACAATGGCACGTTCATATAATAAACTATGGCATAAACTGATCGATTTAAACATGACGAAAGGAGAGCTGCGACAGAAATCTGGGATTACAACGAATGCTTTGGCTCAGCTTGGGAAAAATGAATCGGTTCCCATTCATACCCTGGAAAAGGTTTGCGTGGCTTTAGGTTGCGGGCTTGAGGATATCGTAGAGATTTTCCCGGATGATGATACAACAGGAAATAGCCAGGGAAAGGACAAAGAACATGACTGAAGAGCGAATCAGAAAAATGTTAGAAGATGGAGAGGGTTTTACCGTCGAATATAAAGAATGTGTAAACAGTTTAAATGACTCTGTCTTTGAGACGGTCGCATCGTTTTCCAACCGATACGGAGGTCATATTCTGCTCGGGGTGCAAGAGGTTAATCACAAAGGCGTTGTCATTGGTGTAAATCGCAAAGCTGCACCGGCGATGAAGAAGAACTTTATTAACATGCTGAACAATCCGGATAAGATCGTTCCGTCACTTTACCTGACGCTGGAAGAGATCGAGATCGATGGAGAGCTTGTGCTCTGGGTCTACGTTCCGATCAGCTCACAAGTAGAGTTCTGTGACAAGAAGATCTTTGATCGTAACGGCGATGCGGATCAGGATATCACAAAATCCGTGGATCTCGTTGCGAATCTTTATAGCCGCAAATCTTCTTCCTATCACGAGAGGAAGATCTTTCCATATGCGACAACAGAACATCTGCGCATGGATCTTTTGCCTCGTATCAGGCAGATGGCTGTTACTAAGAAGCCGGATCATCCGTGGAAAGATATGGATGACTTGCAGCTGCTAAGAAATGCCGGGCTCTATGAAGAAAATATTCTGACTGGCGAAAAAGGATTTAACCTGGCTGCTATTTTGCTTCTTGGGAAGGACGAGGTGATCCAGTCCGCATGTCCGGGATACCGTACGGATGCCATTTACAGGGATGAACATCCGGACAGATATGATGACCGCCTGATCGTCGAAAAGAATTTGATTGAAAGCTATGATGATTTAATGAGCTTCATTGCAAAGCACACGAACGATAAGTTCTTCTTAATCGATAATGTGAATACAAGCGTCAGGGATATCATTGCCAGAGAAATCGTCAGCAATATCCTCGTTCATAGGGAATTTGCCAGTGCATTTCCTGCAAAATTGATCATCGAACCGGACCGGATTATGACAGAAAACTGGAATCGTGCCCAATATCCCGGAAAAATCGATCCGGAAGCATTTACTCCGTATCCGAAGAATCCAATTCTTGCCAAGTTCTTTGTTAATATTGGCAGGGCTGATACTCTTGGTTCTGGTGTGAGAAACCTTTATAAATATACAAAAATCTATTGCGGAGGCTCACCGGATCTGGAGGAAGGAGATGTATTTCGCATCTTTGTTCCTTTGAAGACAGATGGAAACGGAAAGGTAAATAAATATAAATTGACAGACAGACAGCAGTCGATCCTGGAGCTGATCAGGAACAACCCCGCGATTCAGACGGAAGAGATTGAAAAGGAACTCCATATATCCAGAAGTACTGCCCAAAGAGAAATCCAGGAAATCAAGAAGAAGGTATCTCTTGTTTACAACAAAAAGACATCTTTGTGGGATCTTAAGGAATAAGGGCAGGCTTCATAGGAAGCTTCAAAACATGATGCTTGCCTGAAGCTTCCTGTGAGGCTTGCTGTTTCATCTGATATCGGAAAACAATAAATGTGGAAATGAGAATATGCAGAGGTGTTGCCGGTGAACAAGATATTAATCATAGAGGATGATTCATCTTTATGTGAGGAAGTGTCTGTCCTTTTGAAAAATGCAGGATATTCCGTGCAAAGCGTGATGGATTTTACCGATATCTATGGACAGATGACGTCTGCGGATGCGGATCTGATCCTGCTTGATATCAGCCTGCCGGAAGAAAATGGAGAAATGCTGCTGCAGAAATACCGCAGGCATCATGACACTCCGGTTGTGATGCTGACGAGCCGGTCGGATGACATGGATGAAGTAGTCTCAATGAGCTATGGGGCAGACGACTATATCACCAAGCCTTATAATCCGACAATTCTTCTCCTTCGTATAGCAGCTGTACTGAAACGAAGTTCAAAAAACACACAGACACAGACATACCGGGGAGTTTTGGTCAGCAGCGTAAAGGGCAGTCTTGAAAAGGATGAGCAGGAACAGATACTGACGAAAAACGAAATGATCATATTTCAATATCTTCTTGATCATCAGAATGAGATCGTATCCCGTGATGAGCTTATGACAGTCCTTTGGGATAATGATGAGTATATAAACGATAATGCACTCTCCGTCAATATCAGCAGGCTCAGAGCCAAGCTTTCAGATATGGGGCTTCAGGATGCAATCGAGACAAGAAAGAAACAGGGGTACATATTGAAATGACACTTTCGAATTATTTGAAGGACAGACTGATCGCATACGTGATCTGGGCAGTCTGTTATGTCCTTACAATCATATTTCTGCTGGCATTTAGAATAAGCTGGCAGCCGGTTCTGGTTGTGACAGTCATTGATGTGATGGCTGTCACTTTTCATGAAATATGGAATTTCAATCGAAAAAAGGCATTTTACGACAGGATCATCACGGTGGCGGAGGAACTGGATCAGAAATATCTCTTGCCGGAAATGCTGAAGGCCCCCGGCTTTTTTGAAGGAAGACTTATTTTTGATACGCTTTATGCCTGCAATAAGTCTATGGCAGAAAATGTAAACGACTATAAAAAGCAGGCCTCTGATTTCCGGGAATATATTGAGATGTGGGTGCATGAAGCAAAGATTCCGGTTGCAAGTCTCCGTCTGATCAGCCATAACAATCCCGGTCCAGTCAGCGAAAAAATGAATGTACAGTTGAAGCGTGTCGACGACTGTATCGATAATGTACTTTATTATGCCCGGAGTGAAAACGCGGAAAAGGACTACGTCATAAAAGAAGTATCACTGAAGAAAGTCTTGTCAAATGTCGCGGTGAGAAATCGGGAGGCACTTCAGCTTGCAGGTGGAAGCCTGACGGCAGATGGGCTGAACATGATGGTTATGACCGATGGAAAGTGGCTGGAATTCATGGTGGGACAGCTGATGGCCAACAGCATGAAATATGCCTCCCCTGAAAGGCCGCTGGAGATCTCCGTGTTTGTTGAGGATCTGGGTTCAACAGTTGTCCTGCATTTTCGCGATAATGGTATAGGCATCATCGAGTCGGACCTGCCTTATGTCTTCGAAAAATCCTTTACAGGGCATAACGGACGAAAGAGTTCTGAGGCTACAGGAATGGGATTATATATTGTAAAGAATCTATGTGAACGTCTTGGACATGGGATCAGCGTATCCTCTAAGGAGAACGAGTATACGGAATTCCTGATTTCCTTCGCCAGAAATGATTATTATCTCCTTCGGAGATAAACGCTCCGCGAGGATGCGCATGTGTGCGGTGCGGAAGGTGCCAAGTGGCACCCCGCACACGGCGCGCAAGACTCGCAAGCGAGTCTTAAAATAATGGACTGAGGTTACAAAACTGTAAGGTTCCGTAAGATTAGAATAGCGACTCTGCTTTAAGGTATCGCTAGAATAGGATGCAGAATACTTTAGAAGGGAGCTGCTTGATATGGAATTACTGAAAGTAGTACAGATCGAGAAATATTACGGAACCAAGTCCAGCCTTACAAAGGCAATCGATGATATTTCTTTTCAGGTTGAAAAGGGAGAATTTGTGGCGATCATGGGAGCTTCCGGCAGCGGGAAGACGACACTTTTAAACTGCATTTCCACGATTGACAGAGTAACGGCAGGACATATTTATCTGGAAGGTGAGGACGTGACAACGCTGAGAGGAAAAGCGTTAAATCGTTTTCGGAGGGAAAAACTCGGGTTTATTTTCCAGGAGTTCAATCTGCTGGATACACTTACCGGATATGAGAATATATCTCTTGCGTTATCCATACAGAAAAAACCTGTATCCGAAATCGATCCGGCGATCAAAACGGTCGCGGAACAACTGGGCATTTCTGAGATTCTGGGAAAATATCCATACCAGATGTCCGGCGGAGAAAAGCAAAGAGTTGCCTCTGCCAGGGCAATCATCACCAATCCTAAACTGATCTTAGCAGATGAGCCTACGGGAGCATTGGATTCAAAATCATCCAGGATGCTTCTGGAACGCTTTTCGTATCTTAACAAAGAGCTTGGTGCCACGATCATGATGGTCACGCATGATAGCTTTTCCGCAAGCTACGCGAACCGGGTGATTTTCATAAAAGACGGAAAGCTCTTTCATGAAATTTTACGGGGATCCGACAGCAGAAAAGAGTTCTTTGATAAGATCATTGACGTAGTGACGCTGCTGGGAGGTGATGTAAATGATGCTCTTTAAGCTCTCTCTCGGCAACATCTGCAAGAGTCTCAGGGATTATGCCATCTATTTCTTTACGCTGGTCATAGGCGTTTCGGTATTCTATGTATTTAATGCGATTGGCGGCCAGAGCGCGATGATGGCTGTCACAGAAAGCCGCATGGACGTAGTAGAACTGCTGACAACTATGCTTTCGGGAGTCAGTGTGTTTGTGGCATGCGTTTTGGGACTGCTGATCGTTTATGCCAGCCGTTTTCTCATGAAACGAAGAAATAAGGAATTTGCTTTATATATGACACTGGGTATGAGCAAAGGCAGCATATCCATCATTCTGTTGCTGGAAACCATTTTCATCGGTATCTTTTCACTTGCAGTCGGGCTTATTGTCGGAATCGGACTGTCACAGCTCATGAGTGCGGTTGTGGCAAATCTTTTCGAAGCAGATTTGACAGCCTATCGCTTTATCGTATCCGGTGACTCCGTTTTCAAAACAGTGCTTTATTTTGTGGTGATGTATCTTGTTGTCATCATATTCAACAGTGCAGCCATATCAAGAATGAAGCTCATCGATTTGATTCAGGCAGACAGAAGATCTGAACACGTTAAGCTGAAGAACCCGTTGATCTGCATGTTTATCTTCGTGATTGCCGTGGTGATGCTTGGCTATGCGTATTATCAGGTGGGCTGGCATTTTAGTGATTTGGATGGCAGGAAACTGACCTTATATATCGCTATGGGATCTGCAGCCACATTCCTTTTCTTCTGGTCTGTTTCAAGCATGCTGCTGCGTATTGCGATGGTCAGGAAAAATATGTATTATCGCGGCTTGAATGCTTTTACTTTTCGCCAGATCAGCAGCAAAGTCAACACGATGGTATTTTCCATGACGGTTATCTGCCTCATGCTGTTTGTAACAATATGCACACTTTCAGCGGCGTTTTCCGTCAGGAATTCAATGAATGCGAATCTGAACCGCCTCTGCCCGGCTGACTTTGAAATAGAGTACCGGGAATTCGCGGATGAAGAAGGTCAGGAATTGTCTCACGGAGATGTCATGGATTTTCTGGGGGGATACGATTATGATCTCACGGGAGATCTTTCGGATTATGTTCATATCAGAAGCTATGTTGATCCGGAATTTACTTTTGCTGCATTCCTGGGTGATCAGCTTGATGATGTTATGGAACAATACCGCTTTTTGGTTTACGATGTACCATTTCAAATTTACAGCATCAGTGATTATAATGCCCTTATGCGCTTATATGGAAGAGAACAATTTGAGCTTAAAGAAGATGAATTTCTTCTAATCTGCAATTATAAATCTGCAAGGAACATCATGGATGCGATCCTGGAAAAGGGATATAAAACTGAAATCATGGGTCATGAATTATATTCACGGTTTGATGATTGCCAGGACGGTTTTGTAGATATTTCTGTACAGGCCATGAATGCAGGGCTGTTTGTGGTGCCGGACAGTATTGCGGACGATTCTTATGCGGGAAGCGACTATCTGATCGGCAACTATGCTGCTGCCACAAAAGAAGAACGGATGGAGATTGAGCGCCGTATCCGCGGTATTGATGAAAAGGTTTTTGACGCCATGCAGATGGATGGGGATAACAGGGCAGAGCGTCATTGTGGCTATCGAATTGATACAAAAGTGGATATTTCGGAAGCAACCATAGGACTTGGAGCGATCGCTACATTTTTAGGGCTGTATATCGGATTAATATTCCTGATCTCATCCGGCGTGGTTCTTGCCCTGAAAGATCTTTCCGAGAGCGTGGACAGCATTGGCAGATATGAGATGCTGCGTAAAATCGGCGCTGAAGAAAGCGAGATTGGACGGTCTTTGTTCCGGCAGACAGGACTTTTCTTCCTGTTTCCGATGCTGCTTGCCTGCGTACATTCTGTATTCGGAATGAAGTTCGCCGTAAATTTCCTTGAAATATTCGGCACTGAAAAAATGTGGGAATCAATCATAGTAACAGCAGTGATCATACTGCTGATTTATGGGGGATACTTCCTGATTACTTTTCACAGCAGTAAGCAGATTATCAAGGTAAGGAATTTATAAAGATGCATACTCAAGAGATTTTGTAATTCTCAATCATTTTCCAGGGAAACCAAAGGCGCTCAATTGCAAAAGAGTTGAGGGGTTTTGGTTCCCCCATTGGACAGGATCGGCCGTGCGGCGATCCTGTGAAAACCGAATATGACGAAAGCCAAGGTCGCCGCCCTGGCTGAGTCAGATGAGGAAGCCGTTGATGGTTTCGCTCCACCGCTCTTTTTCGGATGGCAGCGAAAATGTCAGCGGCTATTTTTGTGGAAGCGTCCAGTGAACGGTTCCGCAAAAACCGGAAGAACTGAAACGAGCCGCCGGGCAAACGGCGAGTATCAGATCTGCCGGAGCAAGAGGTCAAGGGGAACGCGGTTCCCTTTGGCGGAGTTAAGAGGCGGCAGTCTCTTAT
>DMAZ01000020.1:9118-12580 GCA_003446335.1 Lachnospiraceae bacterium
GGGCAAGGCCCCGCCCAGTTAAGTGATGGGAACCGTCACTTAGTACTGGGTATTACCTGCCGACACACTAAACGATTTTTCCTGTTTTCGCGAGGCAGGGGAAAAGCATGTTTATCAAAAACTGAAAGAAAGGACAGATGCCTATGAAGCTGACAAGACACAATGGCCGATCCGGAAAAAACGGAACTTACAATCCGAAGCACAATGACCGAAGATTCGATATCGCCAACAGTGAGCATATCGATCAGGAGCGTGCAAAGCAGAACGTGTACTGGGACTGTTATCAGGGATTTCACTTTCCGAAAGATCAGGAACAGGAAGACAAAGTCGTGTATTCCTTTGAGCAGATCGAGAGGGCTTTCTATTCGGAACGCTACGATGATTTCTGTGAAGGACAGCATGAACGCAACAGGAAGACCGGACATTCCAACCGCGACCGATCAACCGAGGACCTCTGGAAAGACAAGAAGACCTGCCCGGAGGAATCTCTCCTTCAGATCGGGACAATGGAGCAAAGTGTTGAGCCTGCGGTTCTGGCAAAGATCGCCATGGAGTTCTTTGAAGAATTTGAAAGACGCTTCGGTGAACACATCCATATCTTGGACTGGTCTTTGCATCTGGATGAATCGACTCCGCACATCCATGAACGACATGTCTTCGATTGTGAAAACCGTTATGGCGAGATCGCCCCGCAACAGGAAAAAGCTCTCGAAGCTCTGGGCTTTGATCTGCCGGATCCGTCCCAGAAGGCAAGTAAGCTGAACAACAGAAAGAAGACTTTCGATGCGGCTTGTCGCGCGATGCTCTTCGATATCTGCAAAAGGCACGGCCTTCACCTTGACGAAGAACCGGAGTACGGCGGCCGGGCCTATCTCGAAAAACAGGATTATATCCTCATGAAGCAAAAGGAAAAGATCGCGGTTCAGGACCAGCAGATTGAAACGAAAGAAGCGGAACTGGAAGAGATCACGATCCGGATCTCCGACACGGAAGCATTTGTTGAAGAAGTGGCGGATGTGGCTTATGAGAAAGCTGTCGAAGCGGTGACGGACACGATCCGGGAAGAAGTCAGGAATGAAGACTTTGAGATCATAGCGGATACGCGGGAATCTCTCTTCCGCAGTTATACTTTTACACCGGATGCGGCCCGGACTATCGAAGCGGTATTTTCAAATATCATGAATCGGTTCAAAGGGATGACACAGCATATCTCGGAAAGGCTTACCTCCATCTTTCACTCCCCGAAGAAGAAATCCGAGATCAAAGAACCGATCAAGGAATCGATCCGCGACAGGCTTGCGAGAAGTCAGAAACGAGCGGACGAGATGAACGCCAGAAGGCGAGCTGAACGCGGCACGCCTCCGAAACGAAAGCAACAGAATATGGATCGATGACGAGCGTCTGTTTTTATCAGTTGTACCGATGAAGACAGGCGCTTTTTTTGTCGAAAGGTGTATCAAAGTTGGGACGCCTTTCAGAAAGAAGGTGCGGATGTGAATGTGTTTGAAGCTGTAAGGGATGCGGTCACGGCAAGACAGGCCGCCGAAGCTTTTGGCATAAGGGTGAACCGATCCGGCATGGCCTGCTGTCCGTTTCATAATGACAGGCACCCGAGCATGAAGGTCGATCAGAGGTTTCACTGTTTCGGCTGTCAGGCAGACGGGGACGCGATCGATCTCACCGCACGTCTCTTCGGTCTTTCAAAGAAGGACGCTGCGGTGAAGATCGCGGATACGTTCGGAATCCGATATGAGGGCCTTGGATATCGGCCGAGGGACCGTCCAGTGATACCGGTTCTCTCTCCCGCTCAAGAGTACAAGCAGGCCGAGGATCGCTGTTACAGAGTGTACTGTGATTACGCTCACCTGCTCCGGCAATGGAAGGAAGAATATGCCCCGAAGTCTCCGGATGAAGAGTGGGATGACCGATTTGTGGAGGCTTGCCACAAGTTGGATTATATCGAATACGTTCTGGACGAGGTATTCCTTGCCGGGACGATTCATGACCGAGCCGAATTTGTAAAGACACATGGAGAGGAGGTTTTAAATTTTGAAAGACGAATTTTCAAACTTACCGCCGGAAGAACAGGAAGCGGTCCTGAAGGTGGCGAGGGAAATCGCGAGGAACCCGCTCATCCGAAGGCCAAGTCTCAAGACCGTTTCGATGGCAGATCTTTATGATATGACATTCGCTCCGAGGACTCCGGTGATCGAAGGACTTCTTCTTTGCGGGACATATATCTTCGCCGGAAGTCCGAAGATCGGGAAGTCGTTCTTCATGGCACAGCTGGGCTATCATGTAGCGATGGGCCTGCCGCTCTGGGAGTATCCGGTCAGGAAGGGAACGGTCCTTTATCTGGCTCTGGAAGATGACTACTCCCGACTGCAGAGCAGGCTCAGCCAGATGTTCGGGGTGGATGCCGTGGAAGGCCTGCACTTCGCCACACAGTCTAAGACCCTGGCCGAAGGATTGAACGATCAGCTTGAAGAGTTCGTGGCGCTTCATCCGGACACGCGGCTGATCATCGTGGATACGCTTCAGAAGGTGCGCGAGATCGGGAACGACAGCTACAGCTACGCAGTGGATTATCAGAACATCACTGCCCTGAAGCGGTTCAGTGACAGCCATAACGTGGCGATTCTGGTGGTCCATCACACAAGGAAGATGGAAGCCAGTGACAGCTTCGATATGATCTCCGGCACGAACGGACTGCTCGGAGCTGCGGACGGCGCTTTCATCCTTCAGAAGAAAAAGCGGACCGATAATGAGGCCAAGATGCAGGTGGTCGGCAGAGATCAGGAAGATCAAGAACTTACGCTTGAATTTGACCGGGATCGGTGCGTCTGGGAAGTGACCAAGGCAGAGAAAGAGCTTCACAAGAAAAAGGTCGATCCGGTGACCCTGAAGATCGTGGGCTATATCCGCGAACAGGGGTGTTGGACCGGGACGGCCACGGAGCTTCTTGCCTGCCTGCCGGATCTTGACCTGAAGCCGAACGTCCTGACCCGCAGGCTGAATGTTGATACTTCTGTTCTGTACAACGAGTTCAATATCGAGTACACGAACAAAAGGTCCGGGGACAAGCGGACGATCACTCTGGTGGATCTGACTGGTCTGGATGATGACAATGATGACGGTATGACGGTAAATGACGATATTTCCAAGACAGGGGCCGGGGTATAAATAATCGTCATTATCGTCATTATCGTCACGAAACACATGGGGAGATGCCGCTTCGGTGTCTCCTCTTCTATTTGATGAAAGGACAATCTATGAACGAAACGAAAGATACAGACATGGTTCAGGAAGAACAGACACCTTATATCAAGCGTAATATCGATGGCGCGGAGTATACCGTGATGATCCACTTTCATCCGGAGAGCAAAGAGACTGCAAAGGATAAAGTGAAGCGTCTGCTCCTGAAGGATGCCTTGAATGGCAACTTCCCGGGATGAGCTATTA
>DMAZ01000198.1 GCA_003446335.1 Lachnospiraceae bacterium
GAAGCCGCCGTTCCCATAGCCTCCCCGGTTATTGAAGCTGTCGTTCCCGTAGCTCCCCTGACCATTGGGACTGCGGTTTCCGCTGCCTTGTTTATTTGCGATGACGGTCGTTCCGTTATCTTCTAAATCGTCAAAGTTCTGAGAATCGGAATCGTATGAAGAATTTTGAAAATGACTGTCCGGACCGGACCTGCCGCCCGGGCCCGTGGGATAGGCCCTGGCGCCGCATCTGCCGCAGAATCTGTTTCCTTCCGGTATCTGAGCGCCGCATTTCGAACAAAACATAATCCCCCTCCTGTTTTGAGCAGATATTCCTACTTATTTTTCATATCCGTATTGTAACATACGGAGGCGGAAAATGCTGATATTTTGACGAATGATGGGTGAAAACGGATGGAAGCCGGGAATGAGAAGGATAAAGGAAAGCCGATTCGTCGGAAAAACAAAAAGGCGGGGCTTCCGCCCCGCTTAATGTTCAGATCCGTTTTGAAGAATATGAAGAGCTTTTGCTCTGTCAGCAGATCGTCACCTCAACAGTGACCTTGCTTCCCGCCGGCTGCGGCGGAATAACATTGCCGGAAATCGCAGAGCCGTTCACAAGTACGCTCATGGTGCCGCTCTCAAGATGTCCGGGATTTTTAACTTCGATGGTATAGATCGCGCCCCGATAAGCCCTTGTGACTGTGAAGCCATCCCATTCAGCCGGAATACACGGACGGATGCGCAGACCGTCGAAATCCGGATAAATACCCAGGATATACTGGGAGGCGTTCACGAATGTCCAGGAAGCCGTTCCTGTCAGCCAGCTGTTCTTTCCTTCTCCGAAATGAACGGCGTCGCGGCCGGCGACCATCTGGCAGTATGCGTACGGTTCGGTCCGATGGATATCCATCTTGTCTTCAAGGAAGGACGGGGTGATCTTTTTATAGAGACTGTATGCCCGGTTTCCGTGTCCCATCTCCGTCTCAGCGATGGAGACCCATGGGTTATTGTGGCAGAAGATACCTGCATTTTCCTTGTATCCCGGCGGGTAGGAGGACACTTCGCCGAGATTCAGATGGTAGTCCTTATAGGCCGGCTGCAGAATCATGATACCATACTCAGATTCCAGTTCTCTCTCAACACTGTCCAGTGCTTTCTGTGCTTCTCCGGTCTCCTTGCCGATTCCTGCCATTACACAGAATCCCTGCGGTTCGATGAAGATTTTTCCGTCTTCACACTCGTGGGAGCCGACTTTTTCGGAGAATGCGTCGTATGCGCGAAGGAACCACTCTCCGTCCCAGCCGTCTGTCAGGACAGCCTTTTCCATGATCGCGACTTCTTCTTCCGCTTTCGCTGCATCGTCTTTAAGTCCGAGATGCTTCAGGATATCGATATATTCCCTTCCGTATTTTACGAACATACCGGCTATGAATACGGATTCCGCCACCGGACCTTCACTGGGACCGGTCGTCTGGAAGGATTCACCCGGCTCATCCGAGAAACAGTTGAGATTCAGGCAGTCGTTCCAGTCCGCGCGGCCGATGAGGGGCAGACCATGCGGGCCTTTGTGTGTCACGATATAGTTGAAGGAGCGGCGCAGATGCTCGAGCAGCGGAGCCGCCAGACTGTCATCGTTGTCGAACGGGGTCATCTCGTCCAGAATACCGAAGTCACCGGTCTCACGAATATATGCGGAGACACCGGCGATGAGCCACATCGGATCGTCGTTGAAACCGCTTCCGACATCCATGTTGCCCCGCTTGGTGAGCGGCTGATACTGATGGTAGGCAGATCCGTCCGGGAACTGTGTTGCGGCAATGTCGAGAAGTCTCTGCCTTGCGCGGTCCGGAATCAGGTGAACGAAGCCGAACAGATCCTGGCTGGAATCACGGAAGCCCATTCCGCGGCCGATACCCGACTCATAGTAGGAGGCAGAACGTGACATATTGAAGGTGACCATACACTGATACTGGTGCCAGATATTGACCATGCGGTTGAATCTGTCTTCGGGAGTCTGCGCTGTGAATTTACTGAGAAGACCGTCCCAGTATTCTTTCAAAGCGTTCAACTTCTCTTCGACCTGCTCTTCGGTAGAGTAGCGGGCAATCAGTTCATGAGCCGGCTCTTTGCGTATAACGCCCTGCGATTCCCATTTATTGTCTTTGGGATTCTCAACATAACCGAGGATAAAAATATATGTTTTTTCCTGACCCGGCGCAAGGTCGAGATTGATCTGATGTGCACCGACGGGTGCCCATCCGCTTGCTATGGATCCGGAGAGACTGCCGGCAAGGACGGCCTCCGGAGCTTCCGGGCCGCTGTAAGTGCCGAGAAAACTGTCGCGGGCTGTATCAAATCCGTCGATCGGCGTGTTGACATGGAAAATCGCATAGTGATTGCGCCTCTCGCGGTATTCTGTCTTATGGTAGATGGTGGATCCTTCTATCTCTACTTCGCCTGTGCTGAAGTTCCTCTGGAAATTCGTCATGTCATCCATGGCGTTCCAGAGACAGAATTCTACAAATGAAAACAGCTTAAGCGCTTTCGAATCCTCTCCGTTGTTCCTGATCCGGACGCGCATAATCTCCGCAGTGTCACCGATCGGGACAAATGCGGTGACTTCACAGGCTACTTTATTCTTTTCACCGGTGATTACCGTATAGCCCATACCATGGCGGCAGGTGTAATGATCGAGAGGTGTCCTGGTCGGCTGCCATCCCGGATTCCATACTGTGTCACCGTCCTTAATATAGAAATAGTGGCCGTTGGAGTCCAGCGGAGTATTGTTATAGCGATATCTTGTGAGACGGAGCAGTTTCGCGTCTTTATAGAAAGCATATCCGCCGCCGGTATTGGAAATAAGTGTGAAAAATTCTTCACAGCCGAGATAGTTGATCCAGGGAAGGGGGGTTTTGGGAGTTGTGATTACATATTCTTTCTTCTGATCATCGAAATAGCCGTATTTCATAGTGGACTCCTTTGAAACAAGTGTGAGAAGATGCAGTCGATTCGGGCGGAGAACTGATTGTACGGTTCAAATATGGAAAACGGGGGCAGTTTCTCAGCAACAACGAAAACGTTTGCGTATCAATATTGGTTCTTTTCAAATAAAAATATAGATGATACTGCGAAAAAAAGCAAGTCATAATTTCGCAAAATAGATTATGGGAATAAAACAAGTAAAGCCCAAGAAAAAACCGGAATGTAAAATTTGCACAAAATAAGATGTGAATATAAATGAAAAATGACAGAAATGTGATAAAATGCAAAAATCGACTTGACTTTAGCAAAAAAAGAGTTAAGATTGAATTACGAAAACGATTTCGAAAGCAAATGACAACGACCAGAACACAAAGGAGGTTATGCTGATGGCTTCGTTGAAAGATATCGCCAGAGCCTGTGGTGTTTCGGTTGGTACTGTCAGTAAGGCCTTGAATGATCACAGCGATGTGAGTGAAGTCAGAAGAGAACAGATCAAGAAAAAGGCCCTGGAGATCGGATATTTTCCGAATCAGGCCGCAAGGGCGCTTAAGACCAGATCTACAATGGATATCGGAGTCCTGTTCGCCGACGAGCACAACAGCGGACTGACACATCCTTATTTCTCAAGAGTTCTGGAAGGCTTGAAAATTCAAACTGAAGAAAATGGATATGATCTTACTTTTATAGGAATCCGATCCAAACGGAACAAAATGACATTCCTGGAGCACTGTCTGTACCGAAATGTTGACGGCGTTGTGATTGCCTGTGTGGATTTCAGTCAGCCGGAAGTCATGGAACTTGCGAAATCAAAACTTCCGGTCGTGACGATTGATCATGTGATTTACGACTGTGCCACAATTTCTTCCAACAATGTGGAGGGAATGAAGATTCTGTCACGATATGTGCTGTCGAAAGGACACAGGAAAGTGGCCTTCATTCACGGAATGCCTTCCTCAACGACAAGTGAGCGGATGGCAGGTTTTTTTCAGGCGATGGAAGAAGCGGGGAATGAAATTCCGGATGAGTACATCAGAGAAATTCATTATCTCGACGATGAGGAGGCATATAGCACGACGAAGGAACTGCTTGCTCTGGCAGATAGGCCGACCTGCATCATGTATCCGGACGATTATACCTGCATAGGCGGGATCAATGCGATCCGGGACATGGGACTCTCCATTCCGGATGATATTTCAGTCACAGGTTATGACGGCGTCCCGATCGCCAAAATGATCAGTCCGAAGATCACGACCTATCAGCAGAATATGATTGAAATCGGAAAGACTGCGGCGGACAAGGTCATCGAGATGATCGAAAGACCGCGGACAGCAATAAAAAATAATACGGTTATCGACGGGACTTTGTACGAGGGAAGTTCTGTTGGAACAATAGAGTAACTTAATTTAAAGTATTTTTCAGGAGGGAACAACATGAAGAGAAAAGTTCTTGCTACAGTATTGGCAGCAGCCATGGTAATGGGACTTGGCGCATGCGGAGGATCATCTTCATCAACCGCAGCAACAGACACAGCAGATGCAGCAGCTGAGAGCACAGCAGAGGCAGCTGACACGGCTGAGAGCACAGCAGAAGCAACAGAAGAGACTGCAGCGGCAGCAAGTGATGAGGGCAAGGTCCTTAAGATCGAAGTCTGGAACGAAGAGTTCAAGAGCCGCATCACAGATCACTATGACGGATATGAAGAAGTAGACGCTACACACGGCAAGATCGGTGATGTGTCTGTAGAATGGGTCATCACACCGTCTGATGACAATGCATATCAGAACAACCTGGATTCGATCCTTCCGGGCAACGTAGATGCTTCCCCAGATGATAAGGTTGATATCTTCCTTGTAGAAGCTGACTACGCACTGAAGTATGTTGATGCTGACGCCAACGTTGCAATGCCGCTTTCCGAGCTGGGCATCACAGATGCTGACCTCTCCAAGCAGTACCAGTACACCAAGGACGTTGTTACAGACGCGAACGGCGAACTCCGCGGCGCTTCATGGCAGGCTTGCTCCGCAGGTCTTATCTACAACAGAAAGATCGCTCAGGAAGTTCTCGGCGTTTCCGAGCCGGAAGAAGTTCAGGAATATGTAAAGGATTGGGATGCTTTCAATGCGACAGCTGCCAAGCTGAAAGAGAAAGGCTACAACATCACATCCACAGTTAACGACACATATCGTGTATACTCCAACAATGTTTCCGCTCCGTGGGTAGTGGACGGCAAGGTTGCAGTAGATGCGAACATCGAGAAATGGGTAAAAGATTCCAAGGCACTCGTAGATGCGGGCGAGACAACGACTGCTGAGCTTTGGTCTGATGACTGGAGCAAGGGCTTCTTCGAAGAGTCACCGGTATTCTGCTACTTTGGACCGGCATGGCTGATCAACTTCTCTATGCACGCTGATGAAGACGGTTCCGTAGCCAAGGCAGGCGGCTGGGGTCTCACAACAGGACCGCAGGGCTTCTACTGGGGCGGCACATGGATCTGCGCTGCACAGGGCACAGACAACCCGACACTTGTAAAGGATATCATCCTTAAGATGACGACAGACAACGAAGTCATGGAAGACATCGCAGTCAAGGATTCCGATTGCGTAAACAATAAAGAGGTTCTTGACAAGCTTGCAAACGACGCTGAATTCGGCAATGCTATCCTTGGCGGCCAGAATCCGTACGCTATGCTCGCTGAAGGCGCTGAGCTTGTTGACATGAGCAACATCTCCATCTATGATCAGGGCTGCAACGAAGAGTTCCAGGCTGCTATGAAGAACTACTTCGACGGCAACGCTACATATGAAGAGGCACTTGCACAGTTCAACTCTGCAGTAGCTGAGAAGTATCCGGAGCTTGGCTGATCAGATCAGACAGAATAAAACAGGATAAAAAAGCAGGGTGCCTGTCCGTGAGTACGGGCAGGCACTTTTTATACCGAAAAAGACTATTCAGGATCGGCAGGATGCCTCTTGGGCACACCTGAGAATTACCGGAGGTGTGCTGCGGATCCTGAAAGGGAGTTTATGCAGCACTTTGTACGCAGTACGGAGGAACCGAAATGAACAACAAAAAGTCGAACGCTGTGACGAGTTATAACAAATGGGGGTACTTCTTCCTCATACCGTTCGCAGTCGTCTTCATTATTTTCCAGCTGATTCCGCTGGTAAGTACGATCTATAATAGTTTATTCGAAAACTATATGTCGGGTCTCAAGCACATCGGACCGAATTTTGTCGGTCTGGCCAACTTCTCCAAATTGTTCACAGGCGGAGATTTCATGAAGTATTTTAAGAATACAATGATCATGTGGATCCTCGGATTCGTTCCTCAGATCCTGGTCTCCCTGCTCCTCGGAGCATGGTTCACGGACCCCTCGCTGAGACTGAAAGGGCAGAGATTCTTCAAGACAGTCATCTATCTGCCGAATCTGATCATGGCTTCCGCTTTTGCCATGTTATTTTTCACCCTGTTCGCGGATTCAGGTCCGGTCAATTCGATCCTGGTCAGTATCGGCATCCTTAAGACACCGTTCAAGTTCATGTCCAATATATGGAGCGTGCGCGGACTGGTAGCGCTCATGAACTTCCTGATGTGGTTCGGTAATACGACGATTCTTCTGATGGCCGGCATGATGGGAATTGACTCCTCACTTTTCGAGGCGGCTGAGGTCGACGGCGCGACATCGACGCAGATTTTCTTCCGAATCACACTTCCGCTGCTGCGTCCGATCCTCATCTACGTTATGATCACATCCCTGATCGGCGGTCTCCAGATGTTCGACGTGCCGCAGATCCTGACCAACGGTACAGGTGATCCGGTCCGTACATCCATGACGCTGATCATGTACCTCAATAAGCATCTGTACAGCAAGAATTACGGTATGGCCGGTGCCCTCTCCGTGATCCTGCTGATCATCACCGGCATCCTGAGCATGATCATTTTCAGAGCCACCGCTCAGAAAGAAGCTTAAGGAAAGGAGGAGCGAGTTATGGAAAATAAGAAGACTACCGGCGGTGTAAATATCGGTGTAAGACGAGTAATCTCATACGTAGTTCTTGTCCTCCTTTCATTCCTCTGCCTGTTCTGGTTCTATGTACTGTTCATCAACGCAACGAGATCGAACGGTGAACTCGGAAGAGGATTCACGGCTATCCCGAGTACGCATCTGATGGAGAACCTGCATAATGTCCTTCACGGAACGCTTCCTATGATGAGGGGCATGAGGAACTCCCTGCTCGTATCGGCCGGCACGGCAGCATGCTGTACGTATTTCTCGGTCATGACGGCATTTGCCATTCAGGCTTACAACTTCAAGGGCAAGAACGCGATTTTCAC
>DMAZ01000012.1 GCA_003446335.1 Lachnospiraceae bacterium
GCTGATAGGGAGCCGCATTGTACGGATACCTTTGTTGTGTGTACTGAGCCCCGGACTGCTGATAGGGAGCCGCATTATACGGTGTACTCTGCTGCGGATATCGAGCCCCGGGCTGCTGATACGAAGCCCCCTGCTGCTGATCCTGTCCCCGGCCGTATGAATGAGCCGGCGTCCCTGCCCTGCGCTTTCTATGCTCTCCGGACCTCGCGGCGGAACTTTTTCTGCGCCTGCGCTCTTCCCGGCGCATCTTTTCTCTTCGCTCCTCCCGGAGCTTTTCCAGTCTTCGCTCCTTCTTGAGAGCCATAGCTTTCTGCTCACGGATGCGGCGGACGCGGAACCCGTAGAGAATGACCAGCGCCAGAATGAAGATCAGGATCAGCAGAATAAGAATCGTGAAAACAAATGCCCTCCTGCGGACTTTTTGCCCGGAAACGGCGGAATTCGACTGACTGCCGGCCGCTCCCGACGATGTGACAGATGTTTCCGACTCGGAGCGTGCAGCTCCGGGGGAATCGGTCATATCAGCCCCGGAGAGAGAATCCTCTGCCTCATCTGCGGTATCTGAAACAGATGCTGTCTCGTCCTCCGCCTTTTCGGTCGGAGCGGCAGTCGGCGAGGACGGTCTGGCCGTCGGTATGAAATCGACGGTGATCCGGTGATTTCCGTCGATGTTGTCGAGGGTATAGGAAGTTGTGTTCTTAAGATCGACATCCAGTTTGGTCCGATCCAGATAAATACCGGCCACCTTATAGCCGGGATCCGGTTCGAATGTGACGGTATAGCTGGAGCCGCGCAGCACTTTGGTACTTCCGGGACTCATGGTCCCTCCGATCTTCTCATCCGTACCGGAGGAGATGTGATCCGTTCCGTCCATATTTAAGTACCTGACGTCCCCGTCACCTTTGTCGACAGAGAAAAACGTATGCTCTCCCTCATAGGATAACCCGCGGGCGCATGCTTCGATCGTGAAGTACCACGGGAGCGTTGTCTCAAAAAAGTACACATGGCGGTTCCCGTTCTCCCGAGTGACGGTGACCGGGCAGACAAATACCCCCTTGTGGGCCATGCACACGCCTTCCGCCTCGATGAAAGGAGCTTCAATGCCCATATCCATGTCGATGGAGAGAATCGTCTCGCGCCGGGAGATCGAGTAAATATTCATGAAATCGCCGATTCCCATTCCGTATGTCAGGGGTGAGAGGAAGATATAGTCTCCGCTCACACAGATATCCTGGAAATTCGTACCCGGTGCCGGGTCGACCGGACCGTAATCTTCGAGCAGATTGAAGTCTGTGTCCCGCTTTTGAAGGGAGAAGGAGGCATCCGCATTTGTCAGGGTATAATAGACATTATTTTCCGAATCGTAATCGATGCCGAGAATATTGTAGCCTTCCGCGATTTTTATCTTTCGCTTGAAGGCGAGGGTCTCGGGATCCATGACGTAAAGGGAACCTTCGTTGTCTCCTGCATCATTTGAATAGAGAGCCACATATATTTCGTTGGTGTCCGGATTGTAGGTCATGCCGTTGCCGTGCTCCCAGTCGAAATCGGTGTTGCGCCGCACCAGCGAATACTGCTCGACGGGATTGCCGTCCCGGTCGAACGGATTTTTATAGTATGCTGAGACGGTGTCCGGCACGGAGGGATCGTCCGAAGTGTTCTCAATGGTGATCAGGTATTCGGGCGTTGCGCAGATGGACTGGATGACGCCGTTGTTCACCATATTGTCCTCGAAAAGGTAGTTCCAGATACTGTCATAAAAGGCGTCTTCGCCGGTGATTTCGGCAAATGTTTCCACGTATGCCGCGCACACACAAAACACGACCGCAGCGATGAGCGCGATCGTCCTTATAAATAGGATATGTTTGTGTCCGTGGATTTTCATGGCAGTAAGGTATTCGTTGATTTGTACGTCAAATGGCGGTTCCTTCCGATGAAACAAAAAACATTTTACACGAATAAACAATAATTTTCGATGGTTTTGTCGATATTTCGGGAGTTTTTTTGGAATGAGTGGTATGATTGTATTGTTATGGACCCGTACAGGGGTCTGTATAAGGAAGGAATTTTGCAGCAGATGCCGTTAAATAAATATATACAGTCAGGCGGAAAGTATCTGAGATGCGGGTACACGACGGGTACCTGTGCTGCTCTTGCCGCGGCGGCTGCCGCAAGACTTCTGTTCACAGGGCACAGACCTGAGCGCGTATCCCTCATAACACCGAAAGGAATTCGGGTCGAGGTAGAGCCGAACCTGTGTGAATATACGGCCGGAGAACAGTCTGCCGATATTTCGTCTATGGCTGCAAAGAGCGCGGAAGCCATGCTTCTGTCCGCCGGGCCGGCGGAGATCCACCCAACGGAGATCCTCCCGGCGGAGATACTGTCCGCGAGGGCAGCTGTGCGCAAGGATGCAGGTGATGACAGAGACGTCACGGATGGGATCCTGATCTATGCGACGGTGACGGCAGAGCGGAACATCTCTTCCGCAGACCTGACGGTCCTCATTGACGGGGGTGCCGGTGTCGGCAGAGTCACAAGGCCGGGGCTTGACCAGCCCGTCGGCAGCGCGGCCATCAACACGGTCCCCAGAGCTATGATCACGGAGGCGGTCACGGACGTATGTGAATCCGTCGGTTTCTCCGGAATTGTGAAAGTCGTGATCTCCGTCCCGGATGGGGAGGCGATAGCAGGAAAGACTTTCAACGCTCACCTGGGAATCGAGGGAGGAATTTCTATCCTCGGGACATCCGGAATCGTCGAACCCATGAGCATGCAGGCCTTTATTGACGCGGTCTGTGTGGAGATCCGACAGGTCCGCCTTATGAACGATTCGGGAAGACTGATCCTGACGCCGGGCAACTACGGCATGGATTTTCTGAAACGAGTCAGTTCTGCCCGGGAGGGGATCGGGATCACCGGAGTGCCGGTCGTTGTATGCTCGAATTTTATCGGTGACGCACTCGATGCGGCGGCAGCGGAAGGTTTTCACGAAGTGCTTCTTGTGGGACATATCGGGAAACTTGTCAAGCTGGCGGGAGGTATCATGAATACCCACAGCCGTTATGCGGACTGCAGAACGGAACTTTTTGCGGCCCACGCAGCCATCTGCGGAGCGGGCACGGAAATCTGCCGGCAGCTCATGGACTGCGTGACGACGGATGCGTGTCTCGATGTGCTTCGGGAAGCCGGATTCCTCGACACCGTCATGCATGCCCTCTGCGAATCGATGGACAGATACTTAGGCAGGAGGGCAGGAGGCGCGATAAAGGCAGGGGCGGTCACATTTTCAAATGTGCACGGGCTCCTCGGGTGTACTCCGACAGCGGAAAGAATGATAGAAGGCTGGACCGCCGAGGCGTTCCGGCCATAAAGGAGAAGAAGATTTGGTTCATTTTGTAGGCGCCGGACCCGGCGCACCGGATCTGATCACGGTGCGCGGAGCGGAGCTTCTCGGAAAAGCGGATATCGTGATCTATGCCGGCAGTCTTGTCAATCCTGTTCTGCTCGGTCTGTGCCGGAAAGACGCGATCATCTATAACAGTGCGGAGATGTCCCTCCCCGAGTTGAGAGAGGTCTTTATCAGGGGGCACGCGAAAGGGCAGGAAATCGTAAGGCTCCACACCGGAGACGGAAGTATCTACGGCGCGATCCGGGAACAGATGGATGAGCTTGCGAAGGAAGAAATACCCTTCGATATTGTTCCGGGGGTATCCTCATTCTGCGGGGCGGCGGCAGAACTGCAGGCAGAATATACACTTCCCGGTGTCAGTCAGAGCGTGATCATCACGCGGATGGCCGGCAGGACACCTGTCCCCGAACGGGAATCACTTGAAAAACTTGCCGCGCACGGTTCGACAATGGTCATTTTCCTTTCAGCCGGAATGATGAAGGAGGTTTCGGCAACGCTTTTGAAGGGGGCGTACACGGAAAATACCCCGGCAGCGATCGTCTATAAGGCGACCTGGCCGGAACAGAAAATCGTGCACTGTACGGTAGGTACGCTGGCAGAGGCAGGAGAAACATACGGCATTCGAAAGACGGCTCTCATTCTGGTGGGGGATTTTCTCGGATGTACTTATGAAAAGAGCAGGCTCTATGACCCGGAATTTGAGACAGAATTCAGAAAGAAGGTGGATAATCCCAGGGGAGATGCGGATTATGTCACTTGAGTAAGGGCGGAAGTATAAATGATTCTTCATCGCGCAATACTTGTGACGTGAGTCTACGATAGGCGCGTAAAGTGAAACCTGGCTTTATTGTCAGAAAGGGGTTTATTTTTATGGATAAATGGGATTTGCGAATAGCAGAGAAAAAAGAAGCACGCAAGAAACAGCTCAGACGAAGAATGACGGTCGCGGGAGCTGTGTTCCTTGGGTGCGTCTTTTGCGTTGTTTCCATTGCGGCGGGACCTTTCATCCGTGTGAGCCGAAAGACCAACAGCTATGCCCTGCACGGCGGCGGACAGTTCACGGAGAACGGCGAAGTCGTTTATTACGGTGAGGATGGAGATGCCGGTGAGATTTATGAGGATGAGGTCCTGAGCACAGCCGATGAAGGGGCTGTGACGGAGAACACTGACGCGGCGGATGACAGCAGTCTGACAGCAGGCCTGGAAGCCGGAGCCGCATCGGAGGCTGAGCCGACCGCGACGCCGGAACCGACCGCGACGCCGGAGCCGACCG
>DMAZ01000236.1 GCA_003446335.1 Lachnospiraceae bacterium
GACTTGAATCTTTTATCCTCCATATCGATATATCCCTGCTGGATATAGTGGGATATATCGGATATATCAACGTAATCATAGTGTTCATAACCCAGTTTTCCGATGAGCTGTCCGTCTCTGCTGTAAATCATCGTATTGGTCTGCCTTCGGAAACTACCGGTATTCATATCCGCAAGGATATCATAAATGCGCTCTCTTGCCTCGACATAGAGTGGACGAAGGCGCACAAATCCATAGACAGCGCAGGTAAGGAACATCACACAGAAGAACCACAGGAAAAACTTCAGGATTCCCCGTTTCTTCTTATGCAGTTTCTCCTTCGTGTTTTTTTCTGCCATCTGACCCCCTGTTATTATAATTCATTAAAGAGCTGTACCCATCTGTCAAAAGATAAAAACATACCTTTTATTATTATACTACGGATGTCAAATTTCTGTGAAAAACCTGTGAACTCTGCACTCTGAGACTCGATCGGAGACATTTTACATCATAAAACGGAGCAGAAATACTGATTTTTCAAGTAATCTGCCCCGTTTTTCTTCTATTATTTCATTTATTTATCTGAAATACTGTACGCCGGACTCAAAAATCTTCAAATCCTGCTCGCCGTAAATATTGACTGCAATGCCATCGCCGCGGCGTTCTACATGCGCCATCTTGCCGAAGACACGGCCATCCGGTGACGTAATACCCTCGATCGCATTGTAGGAACCGTTCACATTCCATTCCTCATCAAGAGAAACGTTTCCGAACGGGTCGCAATACTGTGTGGCGACCTGACCGTTCGCAAAGAGCTGATCGAGCCACTCGGGAGAGGCGACAAAACGTCCCTCACCGTGGGATGCCGGATTGACATATACACCGCCTGCCTGGGCATTCATGAGCCACGGACTCTTATCGGTAACGACCTTCGTGTATACCATGCGGGAGATATGACGGCCGATGGTGTTAAAGGTGAGCGTGGGTGAACTTGCATCCTGACCCGTAATTTTACCGTTCGGAACCAAGCCGAGCTTGATCAGAGCCTGGAAGCCGTTGCAGATACCGAGAGCAAGACCGTCACGCTCATTAAGAAGCTTCTCGACCTCTTCCCGGATCTTTGCGTTCTGGAAGGCTGTAGCGAAGAACTTTGCGGACCCGTCCGGTTCATCGCCCGCGGAGAATCCGCCCGGGAACATGATGATCTGTGCCTTTGCGATCTGTTTTGCAAATTCCTCTACAGACTCTCTGATATCCTCCGCCGTCAGATTTCTGAAAACGGTCGCGGTCACCGTGGCGCCTGCATTTTCAAATGCCCTGGTCGAATCATACTCACAGTTCGTTCCGGGCATGACCGGAATAAATACGTGCGGTTTAGCGACCTTATTCCTGCAGACATAAATGCTGTCAGCCCTGTAAATGCCGCGGTCCGCCTCGACAGGCTGATCCACGCCCGCATGAGTGCGGAATACTTTCTCCAGCGTGCCGGTCCATGCGCCGAGCATATCTTCGAGTGAGATCCTTGTATTGCCGTAGCTGAACGTGCTGTCGTCCGTGACCTCTCCGATCACCCGATAAGAAGAAACAAGATTTCCGACCTGCCCGTCTCTGACTTCGACCAACAGATCGCCGTAAGACGGCGAGAAGAAGTCGCGCGGATCGAGATCATGTTCAATCTTAAGGCCGAGTCGGTTTCCGAATGCCATCTTGGCAGCCGCTGCAGCTATGCCGTGCCGCTCAAGCGCATACGCTGAAATGATGCGGCCGGCGCGCATATCCTCATGCACCTTTTCATATGTCTCAAGTACGCCCTCATAAACCGGGAGCTGATACTCATTCTTCGGAACACGGATCCAGACAATTTTGCTGCCCGGTGTCTTGAATTCCGATGTGATAATGTCTTTTTCCTTTGCGACGTCGACCGCAAAGGAGACCAGCGTCGGCGGAACATCTATATGTTCAAATGTTCCGGACATCGAATCTTTGCCGCCGATCGACGGAAGGCCATATCCGATCTGCGCCGCATACGCCCCGAGAAGAGCTGCAAACGGCTGACTCCAGCGTGACGGATCCTCGGTCATTCTGCGGAAATACTCCTGGAAGGTGAAACGGATCTTCGTTACGTCACCGCCGCAAGCCGCAATCTTCGCCATGGAATCCGTCACGGCCCATACGGCGCCGTGGTAAGGACTCCATTTGGAGAGATACGGGTCAAAACCGTAGCTCATAAGTGTGACGGTTTCTGTATTTGCACCGAGGACCGGAACTTTGGCTGCCATGGCCTGTGTTTCGGTCAGCTGATATTTGCCGCCGTAAGGCATTGTGACCGTGCCCGCTCCGATGGAGGAATCGAACATTTCGACAAGTCCGCGCTGTGAGCAGACATTGAGGTCAGCCATAGTGGACAGCCACTGACTGCGGATATTTTCCGAATCATTGACATCTGTCGGAGCGTAGGGTGACGGATTAAGTTCGGAATCAGCGAAATTCGGAACATCGACACGGACGGAAGCCTCCTGATGCGCACCGTTCGTATCAAGGAAGTCTCTGGAGATATCAACAATTTTCTTCCCTCTCCAGTGCATGACCAGTCTGGGATCTTCCGTGACAGTAGCGACAACAGTCGCCTCAAGATTCTCCTCATGCGCATACTGCATGAATTCTTCCACATCTTTCGGATCTACTACGACAGCCATACGCTCCTGAGATTCGGAGATCGCTATCTCCGTACCGTCAAGTCCGGCATACTTCTTCGGAACTTTATCGAGATCAATATTAAGACCGCGGGCAAGCTCACCGATTGCCACGGAGACGCCGCCGGCACCAAAATCATTGCACTTTTTGATCAGATGGGCAGCTTCACGGCGGCGGAACAGCCTCTGAAGCTTTCTCTCAGTCGGCGCATTACCCTTCTGAACTTCCGCGCCGCACTCTTCCGTGGATTTTTCCGTGTGAACTTTGGACGAACCCGTCGCACCGCCGATTCCGTCACGTCCTGTCGAGCCGCCGAGGAGCATGACTACATCGCC
>DMAZ01000031.1 GCA_003446335.1 Lachnospiraceae bacterium
AGGATTCTGCGGTCGATCTGGTCACGCTGCGTTTTTTTCAACAGCAGCATGCAGATCGTTTTCAGCTTTTCGCCTGTGACCCGGTTCGTGTATACAGTAAAATTTCCTGAATAGCGCCCCCATGCAATCAACTCTGTAATATAGCGGATCACCCATACCATTCCGAGCAGATGATCGGTATGTTCATGGCTCAGATATGCGTGGTGAAGTCGGTCCCAGGGAATGGCCATCCGGTCCATACAGCGCAGAATATCGCCTCCGCCTCCTCCGTCTACGAGAAAATAATCGTCTCCGTCAGTCAGGACAAAGCAGGTATTGTGATAATGAAGGCACACTGCCTGTCCGGTTCCAAGAACTATCAGTTTTTTCATAAATCTCTTTTCTCCTGATTTCTGCTCTTCAAAGAATGACACGCCCTGCAGGAGGGTTAGGCCGATGGTCTGACAGGCGGTCTGTTACCTGCGATTCTCGTTTCCCCAGTCACACAGCTTATCGAGAACCTTAACAAGGGAATGACCCCGCTCTGTCAGGGAATATTCGACTTTCGGAGGAATCTGAGGATAAACTTTCCGGACTACAAGATCATCTGCCTCGAGCTCTTTCAGATTCTGACTCAAAGTCTTATCAGCAATTTTCTTCAAATATCTCTGCATTTCGTTGAACCTGACCGGTTCGTATTCCATCAGGCAGTATAGGATAATTGGTTTATATTTTCCTGAAATCAGGGACAATGTATAACTGTATCCGGTGGAATTGAAATCGGCGTCTTCGATTTTTTGTTTTGTCATCACTTACCTCCGCGTAAGTACCCGACATTGAAGTAGGTACTTGCAATGATGAGTAGTACAGGTATAATGTACTTTGACATGACCAATATGTCAATATGGATCAGAATAGTCTGTAAAAAGCAAAATCAAAATTATAAGCTGAAAGGTGGGAATGATCATGAAGAAGAATCTTGGGGTCGTACAAGCTGTTTATCCAATGCCGGTACTGATGGTTGCCGCGTATGATGAGAACGGTAAGGTAAATGTAATGAACGCGGCGTGGGGGATGATCTGTAATGCGGACAGGATTGCCCTGTTCATTGATGAAGATCATAAAACCACACAGAATCTGCTGAAGACAAAGGCTTTTACAGTCAGCCTTGCGGATAAGGACCATATGGATGTAGCTGATTTCTTTGGAATTGCAACGGGAAATAAAATGACCGATAAATTTGAGAGGACCGGTTACACGGCCATCAAGAGTGAATTTGTCAATGCACCCATCATTGATGAGTTCCCTGTCGTTATGGAGTGCGAGTTGGCTGAGGTGTCCGAGAATGAGAGCTTTTACTGCATTGTAGGAAAAATCGTCAACACGGCAGCCGAAGAAAAGGTTCTTTCAGAGAATGGAAAGGTCGATCCGTCTAAGCTGCAGGCCCTGATTTTTGATCAGTTCCAGCATGGTTATTATGTTTCCGGCGAGCAGGTCGGTAAGGCGTGGAATGCCGGCGTCAGTTTGATGAAGAAGTGATGTAAGCAGATACCGAACCCGGCTTTCTCAGAAACAGTGCATCCTCATAAGTGAGGTTTTTCCCCGTCGAGATGACGGGGATTTTAATTTTTCTGAGGGTAATTTTACTGAATTATAGTTATCTGCGCACAAAACAGGAAGATTTTTTATGTCTGCGGTAAAAAGGTTGACGAAAGCCGATGCAAAGTGCAGGACAGAAGAATTGATCGAGCTCGTCGGACTAAAAGAGGCAGCCCGAAAAAAAATCCGGACTTACTCCGGCGGAATGAAGCAGAGACTGGGAATCGCACAGGCACTCCTGAATGATCCGCAGGTCCTGATCATGGATGAGCCGACCGCCGGCCTGGATCCGCAGGAGAGGATCCGTTTTCGGGAATTGATTTCCGGATTGGGTCGGACCAGAATTGTTCTGCTCTCCACGCATATTGTCTCTGATCTGGAGAATATCGCGGATCGGCTTATGATCATGAAAGAAGGTCAGTTGCTCTGGCAGGGAAAATGGAATGCGGGAAAAGATAATTTGGAGAGGTTCTACATTTCAATGATTAATGGAGAGAGAATACCCGTAGACGGCAGAATATCCGGCATATAATGGCACGCTGGCGTAAGAAGGGGGGAGTGAAATCATGTTGAAAATGATTTATCTGTTCGAATTGAAAAAACTGTTCCTGGCAAAGGTGAATCTGATTGCGCTCACAGGTTCTGTTGTGATGCTTGTACTCCTTACGATTTTCTCTATTTCGGAAGATTACCCGACATTCCGTGAAACGGCAAAAGAGCTGGATGGAAGAACAATTGACGAAAAGCTTTTCGAAGAGATGGAGCCGGCATTGAAATATGAGAATGGACTGGCAGTGCTGCAAGTTAAAGAAGGATATGAAAGGTATGCCCCGATTTTGAATATAATCATGCCTGTGACCGGCGATGAGATAGATTTCTCCCGGTTCAGGGGAATGGGTTTTTATGATCTGCGCAGACAGAGGATCATGCAGCGACTTGAGAAGCAGGGACTTTCGGAAGCGGAAAAAGCGTATTGGAATACTCTGGAAGCCAGAGTAGCAAAGCCTTTCGTATATCATTATCACAGCGGTCCCGCCAATTTGCTCAAATCCTTTCAGGCACTTGGATTCTTTATCCTGCTTCTGTCCGCAGTCGGACTTTCCGGCGTATATGCCAGAGAAACGACAGACCGTATGAATCAGCTTCTGCTGTGCAGCCGGTACGGAAAAAAAGAGTTGTATATGATCAAATTTGCTGCCGGCATTACCTGGATCCTCACAGCGGCACTGCTTGTTATCCTGTCTCTGTTGATACCCTACTGCGTAATCTATGGGACAGAAGGCGCGGGTGAAATGCTTCAGCTGGTAAAGCCGCTGTCCATGCTGCCTTATACGATTGGTCAGATGCTGACGGTTTGCCTGATCATCTATCTTCTGGCAGCTGTCCTTTATGCAGCGGTGACCATGCTGTTGTCTGTTATTACACAGAACGCGCTTGCCGTGACCTGCATCCTTCTGGGATATCTGGTCGTTGATTTGTTTGCGGCAGTACCGGAACGTTTCCGGCTGCTGGAAATGATCTGGTCACTCAGACCGAACGCGATTCTGATGAATACGGGATTTGTGAATTACCGTTTACTGCATCTGGGAAGAGACTTTTTTATGAACTATCAGGCAGCACCTGTGGCCTATGTTG
>DMAZ01000243.1 GCA_003446335.1 Lachnospiraceae bacterium
CTCGACCTGGTCGAGGAGGAATGCAGGAAAGCCGGGGTCAACGTTGCTCTCTCCGAAGTATGGGCCAAGGGCGGAGAGGGCGGAATCGCTCTAGCAGAGCAGGTCGTTTCTCTCTGCGATCAGAGCGAAAAAGAGAACCTTCGTGAGAAATTCACCTATGCTTATGAATCCGATATGACGATTCAGGAGAAACTGGACGCACTCGCAACAAAGATTTATCACGGCAACAAGGCGGTCCTCACACCGAATGCTCAGAAACAGGCAAAGCAGCTCACCGATCTCGGATTCGGCGGTATGCCGATCTGTGTTGCCAAAACTCAGTACAGCTTCAGCGATGATGCTTCCAAATTAGGCGCGCCTTCCGATTTCGACATCACTGTCAGAAATCTTAAGGTATCCGCAGGAGCAGGTTTCATCGTTGCTCTTACCGGTGATATCATGACGATGCCCGGACTTCCTAAACACCCGGCAGCTGAGAAAATCGATATCGATATCAACGGAAAAATTACAGGACTTTTCTAAATCTCAGACGGGATATAAAGTAAAATCAGAAAGGATGGTTTAGCATATGATTTCCTATCGCAATCTAGGTATTGAAGATTATGTAAGTGAATTATCATCCGGAAAGCCTGTCCCGGGCGGCGGAGGAACAAGCGCGCTTGTAGGGGCTCTGGCTGTCGCTCTCTGTAAAATGGTCGGCAATTTTACTCTCGGAAAGGCTAAATATGCTGACGTGCAGGATGATGTAAAAAAAATAATGCACGAGGCCGGGAAACTTCAGAACGAACTGCTCGAGCTCATCGACAGGGATCCTGAAGCGTTCGAACCACTCTCGAAAGCCTATGCGATGCCGAAGAACACGCCGGAGGAGATTGCCGAAAAAGAGCGTGTAATGGAGGAATGCCTTCACAAGGCAGCCGAGGTTCCGATTGCTGTCATGGATTGCGCGGCACAGGCACTCGATCTGATTGAAGAGATATTGGATAAGGGAACTCCTATGCTCATATCTGACACCGGATCGGCAGCTACGATCTGCAAAGCTGCGCTGGAAGCTGCTGCTCTTAATGTTGTAGCCAACACGCAGTATATGAAAGACAGAGAATACGCGCGCGGTCTTAATACGGATGTCGCCAGATTTCTGGCGGTTTATCAGGAGAAGGCGGATAAGATCTTCGATAAGACATACGGAATTCTTCTGAGAAACGGACTTGGCAGATAAAATACCCACGATGAAGTACGAAGATCCAGTGTAAGAAAAATCAGTATATGATTTCTCCAGGAGGGCTGTATGGCACAGATACTTTCAGGCAAGGAAGTTGCCGCTGCAATAACCGAAAATACCCGCAGGAGAACAGATATCATGAGAGGAGCCGGTCAGCCGGCTTCTCTCAGAATTATCCGTGTTGGGGAAAAGAAGAGTGATCTTGCCTATGAGAGAGGCGTGAGAAAGCGCGCAGAGGAGGCAGGAATCGATCTGAGCGTGGATGCGCTGCCGACAGATGCTCCGGAGAATTCCGTTGCGGAGGCTATTACGAAAGCCAATACGGATCCCACTGTCTGCGGCATTCTTCTGTTCCTTCCGCTGCCGAAACATCTGAATGAGAAAAAGCTGATAAATCTTATCGCACCGGATAAAGATCTCGATGGTGCGACGGATACATCCATGCTTGGTGTCTATAAAGGTACGGGAGAAGGTTTCCCGCCCTGCACACCGGAAGCTGTCGTCCGTATTCTGGATCATTACGGGATCGATATCTGCGGAAAAGATATCGTGATCGTCGGACGGTCACCTGTCGTCGGCAAACCTCTTGCACAGATGCTGATCGCCGGAAATGCTACGGTCACAACATGTCATACCAAAACAGTCAATTTACCGGAAAAGACAAAACGGGCGGATATTCTGATCTCCGCAGCAGGACATCCGAATACGATTCGTGCCGAACATGTCCGGGAAGGTCAGATCGTAATCGATGTCGGAATAAATTTCAATGATGAGGGGAAAATGGTCGGAGATGTCGACTATGAAGCGGTAAGCAGAATCGTTTCAGCAATTACACCGGTCCCGGGCGGGGTCGGAAGTGTGACGAATGCAGTCTTGCTTTCACACATATGTTCAAAGCGATAATGTGTTACGAAAGGGAAGGAAAGATACAATGAGAAAAAGGATCATCTCAATTGCAATAGCCCTCGTGCTGTTCATCTCCTTAATGTCTTCAATCGGAGCTGTTCCCGTAGCTGCCCAGACGGCTGTAACAACGCTCGCCACGGGTGACTATTATATTTATTCCGGTGTAGGGAGCGATAAGGTACTCGATGTTTACGGAGCTTCAAAGACCAGCGGATCCAATATCATCATCAGCAAATTCAACAAAAGCGCCTCTCAGGTATTCCGTGTCACGAACATGGGGAACGGCGTCTATACAATAAAGAATAAAAATTCAGGTATGATGCTCGATGTCTATGCGGCTTCCACGGCATCCGGAACAAATGTATGGCAGTATACGTCCAACAATTCAAATGCGCAGAAGTGGAAACTCACAACTTCGTCCAGATCCGGCTATTACACCGTTCAGTCAGCCATTTCTGCCAATGTTCTTGACGTTTACGGGGCCTCCAACGTGGCCGGATCCAATGTGTGGGTCTACAGTTCCAATAATACCGCGGCCCAGCAGTGGAAATTTGTCAAGGCCGCGTCAGGCTCTTCTCAGCCGGCTCCGGTCACCAAGAAAGCAGCATTTGCCACAGGATATTATATGATCCGCTCAAAAGTTAATTCTTCCAGATACCTGGAAGTGGCCGGAGACTCCTTTGCCAACGGAGGGAATATTCAGCTCGGTCCTTCAGGTCAGCAGGCTGCAAGAATTTTCTACCTTACGAATCTCGGAAACGGAAATTACACGATAGAAAGTGCTCTGTCCGGTAAAAAAATGGAGGTTGCCGGAGGGTCAACGGAGAACTTTACCAATATTCAACAGAATACGACAAACAGTTCTTCTGCCCAGAAATGGTATATATCAACGACCAGATCGGATGATTTTTATACAATTTCTTCCTCCATCAACCATAAAAAAGTGGTGGATGTCTATGGGGGAAATACAGGCATAGGCACCAATATCGATCTTTATTCCATGAACAGTACAGACGCACAGTATTTTAAGTTCGTCCGTGTGTCCTCTCCGTCGGTCACTATGCCGGAGGGTGTTTTCGTTCTTCGATCCTGTCTCGATAACAAATTTGTCGTATCGGTGCCCTCTAAGTCTGTCGGTAACAGCAAGAATGTAGCTCTCTACAGAAATTCCGGCAATAATTATCAGAAGTGGAGAATCACTTCTCTGGGCAGCGGAAATTACTATATCACGAACATGGGAAGCAAGCAGGTGCTTCATGTTTCCGGCGGACGTAAGGTCAACGGGACCAATGTTGTTCAATATACCTGGTTCAAGTCAAAGGCACAGGTGTGGAAGATAACAGGAAACCGGGGTATTTTCTGTTTCAGGAATCTGGCGAGCGGACTGACAATGGATGTCGCGAACGGTACAGCTGTCAACAATGCAAATATTCAGGTGTATGAGGCCAATGGTTCAAGAGCCCAGAAATTCAGACTCGAGAATGTGACTTACACCGAGGCAGTTCCGAGAACGTCCGAGTATGTAGTAGATCCGGCTACGGGAAAGACATTCCGCGTACATCAGGAATTCCTGACGGATCCGGTCATGGGAGAGGATGTTACCGAGAGTGAATTCCTTGCGGCGGTCCTCTATACGGAAGCAGGTGACCAGGGTCTTTCCGGCATGATGATGGTCGGTTATGTCATTGAGAACCGACTCAGATCGGGAATTGAGGCTGCAAGAGCCGGACGATATGTAGAATATCCTGGTACACTTGATATTATGATCTATCATTATCAGCAGTGGGAAGTTGCCCGGAACGGATCATTGACCAGAGTATTGAATGATATCGTTGCCGGGAATGCAGGTTATCTGACGAAAGCCAAATCTGCCGCTTCCAAAGTTCTGGCGAAACAGTCGATTACCCTGGAGACCAGCGCTACAGTCTATACCAGGACCGGTGAAGGTGTGAGTTCTATAAAGACTCTTCCGCAGGGGACCGTCATGAAAGGATCAGATTTCTTCTATAACTCCTTCATGACACCGAAAGCATGGAGCCGTTACGCAGCAACAAGAGCGAAATTCGCAACATACGGCGGCGGCAAGAATACGTTCCTCTATCGCGGTCATATCTTCTTCCTGGATGAAGAAGTCTGGTGATCTTTCGCAGGGGTTAAAAAGACCAAAACGTGAAGAGAGTGTGAAATAAAAGAAAGGACTGTCCACAGACGTCTGTCCCGTTATATAATGTGTCTTACGATGTTTTCGACATACATTCAAGACATGTATATAATAGGAAAAGAAACTGTGGCAGTCCTTTCATCTTTTTGTCACATAAAAATCTGAGACCGGAGGTCATTTTGGAATCGTATACAGCTATAATAATCATTGCCGCGCTGCTGGTCCTGACTGCAGCAATCATGATCATAAGAGAGAATAAAGAAAGCAGGAATCGCTTTATCGAAAGAACTGAAAAGAACTGGGGAAAACTGCCTAAAATAAAGCAGACCGCAGAAGAGAGCGAAAGTATAACACACTATTTCAGGGATCGGATCCTTGAACAGAAAAGCTTTTATGTGGATGATATAACCTGGAATGACTGTGATATGGACAGAATATTCAGGCAGATGAATTCCGCCCTCTCTTCACCCGGTGAAGATGTTCTGTACTATTGGCTGAGAACGCCGGTGGCAGAACCCGGGTTACTTGCGGAAAGGGAAAAGATAATATCTTACTACAGCAGTCATACAGACAGGCGCAGAAATATCCTTCGTATACTGAACGAAATCGGCCGGATGAAAAAGATGTCTGTCTATGATCATCTCAGAAGACTTCGTGAAGCGGAAAAAATAGGAAGCGGCAAATACATCGCCCTGTGCATTCTTATGGTCATCGGGCTGGTCATGCTTTTTATTCATCCTGTCGCTGCACTGGCCGTCCTGATTCCGGTCGCTGCCATGAATATTTATGTCTATCTGAGGCAGAAGGACAGACTTGGCATTTTCGTCAGAAGTTTTTCCTGTGTTCTTCGTCTGACGGAGGCAGCGGGAAAGCTGGCTTCCTGTAATGATGAGATAATCAATACTTATGCAGATGAACTGAAGGATCTTCGCAGAAAACTCAATTCTTTCGGCAGAGGTGCTTTTCTGGTCACGTCATCGGGTAATACCGGTACCGGAATGGGAGCTGCACTTCTTGAATATCTCAAGATCCTGTTTCATCTGGACCTGATCAAATTCGATCAGATGATTGATGCTTACCGGGGGAATGAAGATGCCTGTATGCGTATTTTCGAGATAGCAGGTGAACTGGATGCTGCGATAGCAGTCGCATCTTACAGGGAATATCTCGGGACCTGGTGCAGGCCGGAACTCGTTGAAGATGACCATGGCTTTACCGAAGCACAGGATCTGTATCATCCGCTTTTAAAAGCTCCCGTTCCGGTCACATTCTCCATCAGGGGCGGAAATCTCATAACCGGATCCAATGCATCAGGCAAGTCGACCTTTCTCAAGAGCACAGCCATCGCATCCATTCTGGCACAGAGTGTGAACACCGTTCCGGCAAAGTCATTCAGAGCGAGCAGGTATCGCATCTATACATCCATGGCACTTCGGGATGACATCGGCAGCGGTGAAAGTTATTTCATAGTTGAAATAAAGTCCCTGAAGAGAATACTGGATGCGGCTGAGGAAGAAGGATTGCCGGTGCTCGGTATCGTGGATGAAGTATTACGCGGGACGAATACTATAGAGAGAATTTCCGCATCCGCTCAGATCCTGAAAAGGCTTGCCGGGAAGAAAGCTGTGATCCTGGCAGCGACACATGATATAGAGCTTTCTTATATTCTGGAGGAAATCTATACGAATTATCATTTTACCGAGAAAATTGAAGGAAGTGATGTGGTATTTGACTACATGCTTCACAGCGGACGAGCCGTTTCCCGTAATGCTATAACCCTTCTTGAAGTCTGCGGCTATGGCAGCGATCTTGCCGGAGCTGCAAGAGAGCAGGCTGTCAGATTCGAGGAGACAGGAGAGTGGAAACTGTAAAGAAGCAGGAGGAAAAATATGAAAGTTAAGATTTTTACGGACGGAGCGGCTCGGGGAAATCCGGAGGGACCGGGTGGCTACGGTGTTGTTCTGCAGTATACGGACACCAAGGGCCTACTGCACGAAAAGGAACTGTCGGGAGGATTTGACAAGACGACCAATAACCGGATGGAACTCATGGGGGTCATAGAAGGGCTCAAAGCCCTCAACCGGCCCTGTGACGTCGATCTCTATTCCGATTCTCAGTATGTGATCAGGGCTTTCACGGACGGCTGGCTCTCTTCCTGGCAGAAAAAAGGCTGGAAGAAGTCAGACGGAAAGCCGGTGCTGAATAAAGATCTCTGGCAGGAACTTCTTCAGGCTGCCGAACCGCATACCATTACCTGGCACTGGGTCAGAGGCCATGCCGGTCATCCTGAAAATGAGCGGTGTGACAAGCTTGCGACGGATGCAGCGGATGCCATGAGAAAGTAGAAGGCAGGTGTACCCCTTGTCAAGGTCCAAGTGCCTTAATTTATGTATCAATGAAGGTGCTTCGCACTTTGCGCGGCTCGTCAGGAACGCCGAGGTGTTCCAGGTAATTAAAAAGTCTTGTGAAATGATTTCACATGTAATATAATTTTGTGGATGTTTTGTATTTTGGGAGGAAAATACCTTGGAAAAATATGGTGTTAACCAGTTGAGAAAGATGTTCCTGGAATTTATGGAATCAAAGGGACATCTCGCTATGAAATCCTTTTCACTTGTACCACATA
Organism: Lachnospiraceae bacterium; assembly: GCA_003446335.1. Next base: position 6,916 of record DMAZ01000243.1, read on the forward strand.
ATGACAACTCTATTCTTCTGATCAACGCAGGCATGACCCCGTTGAAGCCGTACTTCACAGGCGCCGAAGTACCGCCCAGAAAGAGAGTTACGACATGCCAGAAGTGCATCCGTACCGGTGATATAGATAATGTCGGACATACTGCCCGTCACGGCACATTTTTTGAGATGCTCGGAAATTTCTCTTTCGGTGATTATTTCAAGACAGAGGCGAT
>DMAZ01000177.1 GCA_003446335.1 Lachnospiraceae bacterium
TAAGCGCGAGCGGTCCCTGAATGAATATTTTTGCATATAATGCTTAATGCGACATCCCCTTTTTCTGTTTCTTAAAGGGCGTCATACTTTCCAGCCCCTTACATATTTCTCCTTCACATTCCGATCATCCGAACAGTAGACAACTCTCTCCAGCCGCTCGGCCGCTGTCAGATCACGCGTCGTCTCGATACTGCTGTCATCCAGAACGACCGCGTCGAATTCATATCCTTCCTTAAAGGTACCCACCTTTCCAAAGAACTCTCCGCCTCCCGCTGTTGCCATAAAGAATGCCTCCGGCAGAGTCAGCGGAGCCGCATCCTGATCGACAAGTCTCCAGTTCAGCTTTGAGACCCGAATGGCATCCTTCATGGCTGCGAAAATAGAAGTCTCGCTGCCCCCGGCCACATCCGAACCGAGCCCCACGCGGATCCCCGCCTTAAGCAGCCTGCGGACCGGAGCGATGCCCGATGCGATATTCATGTTGGACTGAGGACAGTGGGCAACGAACACGCCGTTCTCACGCATAAGCTCTACTTCCTCATCGGTATTATAGATGCAGTGGGCCATGACCGTCGTTGTGCCCTTCCCGAAAAGCCCGTACCGTGCATAAGTATCAGAATAACTTCCTGCGTCAGGGCAAAGTTCAGCGACCCATTCGACCTCGGACGGATTCTCATTCAGATGGGACTGGACCGGAAGGTCATACTTTTCAGCGATCTGTCCCAGCCCTTTCATGAGCTCATCGCTGCAGGAGGGAGTAAAACGGGGCGTAATGACAGGGTAGGTATTCACAAATTCACGCTCTGCCGCCTTATCAAGCCACTCTTCCGTTGCCAGAAGCGATCCCTCCGTGGTCTCGATATAGTAATCCGCCACATTCCGGTCCATATTGACCTTCCCGACATACGTCACCAGACCTGCTTCCTCAAGCTTCTCCATGAGGCAGACCGTCGAATCGACATCCGCGGTGGCAAATACCACAGCTCTGGTCGTAGCACCTCTTTTCATGTCCCTGACGAACAGTTCGTAAGCTTTGTCCGCGTATCCCGGTTCTCTCCCGAACCTGGATTCTTCCGGGAAAGCATTGACGTTCAGCCATTCAAGCAGCTCCATATCCATTCCGAGCCCCCGGAACGGGTACTGTGATGCATGTACATGCAGATCCACCAGCCCGGGTATGATCAGATTTCCGGAGTAGTCTTCCAGCGTGAAATCGGCATATCTTTCCGGAAGAGTCTCATATACCCCGGAGCAGATGCCATTTTCACATACAACATAACCGTCTTCAAGTGTTTTAAGTTCTGTCATGCTCTCGCTGTATACAATTGTCCCTCGAAGGATGAAACTCTTCCGTTCTTTCATATCAATCTCCTTTTCGATTTACCTGAACGCCTGCTTAGACCGGCTGACTGAACGGACTTCTCTCCCGTCGTCTCACAGATTCAGGCAAATTCCTTCCCGGCAGCTTCAAGTGCTGCGGCAATGACCTTGTCCATGTCATAATAACGATATGTACCGAGACGGCCGCCGAAGATCACTTTTTCTTCTTTCTCTGCCAATGCCTGATATTTTTTATAGAGCTCGTTATTCCTTTCATTATTGATCGGATAATACGGCTCCACGCCCGGTCTCCACTCACTCGGATACTCTTTCGAAATGATGGTCGTAGGCTGTGTTCCGAATGCAAAATGCTTGTGTTCAATGATTCTTGTATAGGGGACCACGCTCTCCGTATAATTGACGACCGCATTGCCCTGATAGTTATCGGTATCGTAATGCTCATCCTCGAAGCGTACACTTCTGTATTCCAGATTGCCATAGCAGAAATCATAGAACTCATCGATCATTCCGGTATAAACCGTCTTTTCGGCGATATCAGGATTCTGAGCCGCGAAATCTCTGTATTCGGTATTCAGAAGGACCTCAGAGTCTCCCAGAAGCTTCTCCACCAGAACATTGTAACCCTCTTTCGGGATACCCTGATGGGGGTCTCTGAAGTAATTGTTGTCGTAAGTGAACCGGAGCGGAAGACGCTTTATGATAAAAGCCGGAAGCTCGGTGCACGGTCTTCCCCACTGTTTCTCCGTATATCCTTTGACCAGCTTTTCATAGACATCCCGACCGACGAGCTTTAAGGCCTGCTCCTCAAGATTCTTCGGCTCATCGATATTCAGGTCACTGATCTGTTTTGCTATGACGGCTTTCGCTTCCGCAGGTGTACGGATATCCCACATTTTTGAGAAGGTGTTCATATTGAACGGGAGGTTGTAAAGTTCATCCTTATAGACAGCGATCGGACTGTTAATAAAGTTGTTGAACGTTACGAATTGGTTGACGAACTGCCATACTTTCTCATCAGAAGTATGGAAAATGTGGGCCCCGTAGCGATGGATCAGAATGCCTTCCTCCTCCGCGCAGTAAATGTTTCCGGCAATGTGCGGCCGCTTATCGATCACGATACATGTCTTGCCGTGTTTGCGTGCTTCATGTGCAAATGTCGCTCCGAACAGACCTGCACCGACTATAAGATAATCATATTTCATAAATACTTTCCGTCCTCTTTCCTGTTATGTCTTCTGTTATTTTTTCGGTTTATCTCTTCTTATGTTTCTTATATTTCTTATATTTCTTTTTATATATCTTCTTATATATCGTCTGATTTATCTTTCTGCGTCAAATTTTACTGCCTTTTAAAAGAGACTGCCGCGACTCTCTGGATCAGTTTTCTTCTGATGCTTCCTCTTCGTCGAATACGATCGGCGGCTCTGCCGGAATAAATCTTCTGGTCTCAATCGCGCTCTGCGTGACCGGCACGCGGTCCCAGGCTTCTGCACAGAAAATATCCTGGGAGTTGACCAGCTTCTTCCCTCTCTTATCCTGCTTGACATAGGCCCCGTCCGGCTGAAGAAGATGCGCTTTCACATTGTCCTCGAATTCCAGATCGAGCACATGCATAACTTCTTTCCGGATATCCTCATCGAGGACAGGGAAGACGATTTCAACACGCTTGTCGAGATTTCTCGGCATCCAGTCAGCCGATCCCATGAACACTTCATCGTTATCGTCATTGCAGAACCAGAAAATCCTGGAATGCTCAAGGAAATTGCCGACGATCGAGCGGACATGGATCGTTTCCGAGACGCCCGGTATGCCGGTCTTAAGACAGCAGATGCCGCGTATCAGCAGATCGATCTGAACGCCGGCATGGGATGCCTGATAGAGTGCTTCAATGATATCCGGATCGCACAGGGAATTCATCTTGGCCCTGATAAAGGCTTTCTTGCCGGCTTCGGCATTGGCCTGTTCCCGTCTGATCATGTGAAGGAAGCTGTTCTTCATCCAGATCGGAGCGACCAGCAGGCGGAACCACTTTTCAGGCTCCGAATAACCGGAAAGCATGTTGAATACTGCCGTTGCGTCCGCGCCGATCTGCGCGTCACAGGTGAAAATACCGCAGTCTGTATAAAGTTTTGCTGTTGAATCATTATAGTTACCGGTCCCCAGATGGACATAGCGGCGGATGCCGTCCTCCTCCCGACGGATCACCATCGTGATCTTACTGTGCACCTTGAGGCCGAGGAGACCGTAAATCACGTGGCAGCCTGCTTTTTCAAGCATCTTCGCCCATACAATATTATGTTCCTCATCGAAACGGGCTTTCAGTTCAACAAGGACCGTGACCTGCTTTCCGCTCTCAGCTGCGCGTGCCAGCGCCGCGACGATCGGAGAGTCTCCGCTCACACGGTACAAGGTCTGCTTGATCGCCAGAACATCCGGATCGGATGCCGCTTTCTGAATAAAGCGGACGACCGGGTCAAAACTCATATACGGATGGTGGACGAATACATCCTTCTTTCGGATTACCTCAAAGATATCATCATGATCGGAGAATTCCAGGACCGGGGCCGGCGTATATTTCGGTGTCTTATAGGCATCAAAGCCCGGAAGTCCGTACAGTTTCATAAGGAATGTCAGATCGATCGGGCCCGGAATGAAGAATATATCTTCCTGAGAAACATTAAATTCTTTTACCAGGATCTTGAGCAGTCTCTTGTCGACCCCTTCCGCGATCTCCAGGCGGATCACTTCACCCCACTGACGCTTCTTGAGCTGCTTCTGGATCTCCTTCAGAAGATCTTCCGCCTCATCCTCATCGACATCGAGTTCCGCGTTCCGCATAATTCTGTACGGGTATGCGCAGAGGACGCGATAATGCTGGAAAAGCTTGCCGATATACTTGCGGATCACTTCCTCGAGAAGAATGATCACTTTATGGCCATCCTCAGCATCCGGGAGACTGATGAGCCTCGGGAGCACTGCAGGTACCTGCACAGTGGCGAATTCAAATGTCTCTTTCTTCTTTTTGGTCTCCTTCTGCGCAATAAGCGCACCGATATTCAGCGTCTTATTGCGGACAAGCGGGAATGGCCGGGACGAATCCATGGCCATAGGTGTCAGGATCGGATAAATATTGAGCTCGAAATATTCATCGAGAAAAGCGCACTGGCTCTCTGTCAGGTCCTCATAGTCACTGATGATCTCAAGACCTGCCTTCTCGAAAGAAGGAATGAGGGATCTGTTCAGGGTGTTGTACTGGTCTTTAACAAATGTATGCATCCTCGCAGAGATAGCAGACAGCTGCTCGGAAGCTGTCATTCCCGCGATATCTTTTTTGGTATAGCCCGCATGGACCTGATCTTTAAGAGATGCAACGCGGACCATATTGAACTCATCGAGATTGGAAGCTGTAATGCTGAGGAATTTTGCCCTCTCGAAGAGCGGGACCAGCTGCCGGTCTCTCGCTTCCGACAGGCATCTCTCGTCGAATTCGAGCCAGGAAAGCTCACGATTCCTGTAATACTCCGGATTTCTGAAATTGATTTCAGACGGAGCCTTCGTCATCTCATTGGTGTCTTTTTTATTCTCTTTATTCTGATCACTTTTCGGTGCCATGGCAATCTTCTCCTCTATTTAAAGAACAATCTGCTGATCTGAGGCAATTACGCATTTGCCTTCCTTACTTTCAGTTCCGGTTTAATGTCGAACATATCCTCAAAGAATTCTATGTTGAGTTCAAAAAGACCTTTTTCCAGCGTAAAGTCATCCTTCACTCTCGCTTCAATGATCATGCGGTCATCTTTTCTGAGGGTATGTATCTCTGTGATCTTCTGGAGATAACTCTGATCCAGGCTGTTCGCCATCCTCAATATGGCGGTAAGCTGCGCGACCCTCAGGAAATCATATTCCGTAAGCCCGTCATTGTTCTCCCCGTAAAATTCAAACGGCTTGGTATTGAACTTCACGGTATTGGCAATGATTTTTCTCTCATTGTCGGAAAGACCGATGATTTCAGTTGAAATAATGATGTTATAGGAGCACTCCGCCACGTTGACAAGACTGATATACTTGCCGCAGTCATTCAGCTGGCAGGCAACCTTCAGCAGCAGGCGGTCACGCGGTCCGAGCACGGAATCCTTGCGCACTGCCTTGAAGATCGCATCCGCAATTTCCATGATCTTTTCCGTGTGAGGCTTGTTTCCCGCAAATCTCTTGGCTATATGCTTCGCGGCCATGAGGATATCTTTTTCAAAGTCATGCTGGGAGCGGATGATTTTGGCCTTCAATGCGTAATCATAGGCGATACCGTCCGTGATCTGAATGCCCGGCAGCCAGATATTATCCACGCCGAAAATTTCAATGAGACGCCTGTAGAGAACGGCCATGGGAATGATGGCACCTGCCACTTCCGTGCCGACGCCAAGGTATTCGGCCGCATGGTTCGGAGACATACGAACAATTTTCTCATACCACAGATAATATTCCTCTGCACTCTCGATCTTATTCTGATCCATACGGTTCTGGAACACGAGATTCGTGTAGTAGTCTCCTACCAGAATGATCGTATCAATGTTGCGCTCCTTGAGATACATTCTCTTAAAGTTCAGGATGTCCTTGCGGATGAACTGGTCGATAATGCGCTCCGGATGCGTCGTCTGGTTCTGGATCGTGGCCAGACGGCTCGATATCCGAAGGAGCCCAAGATGAAGATTCTGCGCGGTAATGAGCGTCCCCTTGTCGAAAAGAGAGATCTGAATGCTCCCGCCGCTCACATCGATGATGGCAGTCCCTTTCCCGATGATCCTTTCGAATTCCTCTCCTCTTGAAGCGATCGATTTATAGGTGAGAAATCTCTGTTCGGAGTTGGACAGGATCTCGACCGTTATTCCCGTCTTATTTCTGATATGTTCGCGGACCAGCAGATAGTTTCGGGCTTCGCGGACCGCGGTCTTGGCACAGGCACGATAAGCGGTAACACCGTACTCCTTCATAATATTGCTGTAGTCCATGAGGATATTGGTAAGCTCATCAAGAACTTCCGGGGAGATCATCTTTCTGGTGTAGGTGTCCTTCCCAAGCTCAAGTCTTTTTCTCACGATATTCAGGGACTTGAGACCATTCTTCTTCGTTATTTCGAAGATCTCCATCGTCACATTATAGGAACCGATGTCGATTGCTGCAAATGTTGTCACTGCCATTTTATATTTCCCAGCCTTTCCCGCTGCCCATAAAAAGAAGCACACTTATCCTTATCAGTGTGCCCGGGCTAATTTATGACTTCCTGTTACGTAAAATACTCTTTCTCATATCAGACATACTCTCTTTTTTATTATAAGTTTTTTCATGGATAAAAACAATGGTAGAAAGCACAAAGAGTCGTGATGCGTTCCTTAAGCGATCCTTAAGCGACCGGAGCTGCCTGTACCTCAGGAACAGTCTCCTTAAAAAAAGAAGAGGCTGCCCGGAAAGCAATCACTTCCCGCGTCAACCTCTTTTTTGTTCCTCATCGAATATTCTGATAAATCGGCAGAACGATAAGCCGGGTTCTGTCGTGTACGATCATCTATCTAGGCCGTCCGTTACCGGACGGCTCAAGCGACCGGCCCAAGGCACGACGGGCCGCCGTATTGCCTATGTTTGGTCTTGCTCCGGATGGGGCTTGCATATGCCCTGCCTGTTACCAGCCAGGCGGTAGTCTCTTACACTGCCTTTTCACCCTTACCGCCAGAGGCGGCGGTTGTTTTCTGTTGCGCTTTCCCGGGGATTACTCCCGCCGGACGTTATCCGGCATCCCTGCCCTGCGGAGCCCGGACTTTCCTCACCTGACGAAGTCAGCCGCGATCGTATGTCCTGCCGAGGCATTATCATAGCATACTTATCCGCAGATTGCAAAGCAGAACTTACAGATGGAAACATCCTCCTCCTATAAATTCCCGGAGAATCGAGTTCTGAGGCACGTCATCCGGCGGGATCGTAACAAAATAATCCAGGAATTTCAGCAGGTGATGCGCTTCGAAATATTGCGGATGATCCTTCGGTACCTGCAGGAGCAGCGGCTGCGCGTAGAGCTTCAGCAGGGCCAGCTCGTAGGGCAAAGCTGAGTTGAACATCACATCCGCGGATCCCTGGAACGGGAATATATACGATTCTTCTCCTCGACGTACGGAATCCCACATGGCCAGTGTGTTGGCGGCAGAGTACCCTCGCGTCCTGTGATCCCTGACGATCCTGCGCAAAAGGCGTCCGTCCGTCGTAGGGATCCGGTTATGCTCATCGACATTGACCTGTGTCAGAGCACTGATATAAATCTTATACTTGCTTTCAGCCGGCAGCGTGTAACTTAAATCATCATTCAGGCAGTGAATGCCTTCGATCACAAGGATCTCATCCGGACCAAGTCTCAGTTTCTCCCCGGTATAGATCCTGGTACCCGAGATGAAATCATAGGTCGGAAGATCTATCTCCTCACCTGAAAGCAGCTTCGTCATATCTTCGTTGAACGTCTTTACATCGACAGCCCGAAGCGACTCATAGTCTTTCTGCCCGTATTCATCGAGCGGCACCTGTGCTCTGGGAATAAAGTAATTATCCACACTGATACTATGCGGAACGAACCCCAGCGCCGAAAGCTGCGTGCAAAGTCTCTGGGAGTATGTCGTCTTTCCGGATGAAGACGGACCTGCTATCATGACGAACTTTATTCCGCCCTTTTCCCTGATGTCCATCGCGATCTGGGCAATACGTCCTTCCTGCAGGGCCTCCGAGATCAGGATCATCTGCTTCATGTTGCCGTTAATGATCTGTTCGTTCAGGTCACCGACACAGTCGATTCCCTGCTTTTCCGCCCACTCTTCTCCCAGGCGCTGAGTATCGAAAAGCTTATCCTCCGGAACAAATTCCCCTGCCTTGTCAGGATTTGCTGTCGTGGGCATCATCAGCACGATTCCGTCCTGATACTTGTGAAGACTGAAATTTCCCAGCAGAGAGGTATCATATGTCATAAATCCATAGTTGTAATCCTGATACCCGTCCAGTTCATAGATATTAACATTGGAATTCAGTCTTGTCCTGAACAGCTTTACCTTATCATGCATACCGAGCTCGGCGAATCTGGAAATTGCCTGATCCGTTCCGAACACAGTCTTGTTGATCCTGCACTTTCTCCGGACCATCTCCCGCATGATCCCTTCGATCTCATGCAGGTATTCCTCCGTGATCTCATGTCCCTTCAGAGTGTAATAAAAACCTGAATTCTGCGAGAAATGCAGTATTACACGCACAGGATCACTTTCTGTCCCTGTTTTGGAACAAGCCGCGATAAAGAGCATTGAAATGCTTCGTCTGAGCGTCTTGTTGCCGATTTTGTCGCCGGTCGTCAGAAATTCCACTTCGGTATCCTGATCCGGCGTCTTGAAAAGCTCCTGCAGTTTTCCGTTCGCGTTCGCAAGCACGATCGGATACCTGTAATCTTTCTGAAAATCTTCGGCGATTTCCAGAAAGGAGGTGCCTTTCTTATAATAAGCCGACTTGCCTGCGACTGTGATTTTTATATCCATAAGCGCCTCCTGCTTTTAATAATTCTGTATAAGACTCAGACTTCCATGTTGGAGAAATGTCTCCGTCAGCCGGCTGTTCATTCGTTAAACGATATGATACGGCTGAACAATCTGCATCGTAAGAACATCAAGTTCCGGGAACTTCTCTTTCACATACTTTTCCATAAAGGAAATATACGTGAACTCTGTTCCGTAATGTCCTGCATCGATCATGGCCAGGCCCCGGGCATCTGCATCAATCGCCGTGTGATAATCCAGATCACCGGTTATAAGGACATCAGCATGTTTTCTCAGAGCGTCATTTACCGCACTTTTTCCCGCACCGGAGCTCACACCCACCCGCAGGACCTTTCTTTCGGGATCACCGTATACCCGGACCGCATCCAGTTTCATCACATCCTTAACATGCCCTGCCAGCTCCTTTAAAGTCATCTCCTCCGGGAGCAACCCTATCCTGCCGAGCCCATAGGCACGTCCGTCCTCATATGTTCCCAGTTCTTCCAGAACTTCAGGTTCCCGAAGGGACAGATCGACAGCATTCTGATCAGCCATACCCGCAATATCGAAATTGGTATGCATGGCATAATAGTTGATATCATTCCGGATCAGTTTTCTCACACGGGCAGCGATAAAATCCTGCTCTGTTACGGTCTTCAGCGGTCTGAAAAGCAGGGGATGATGGGTCAGGATCAGATCTGCCCCCTCCTTCACCGCGCGCTCCACTGCGGCATCTGTCACATCCAGGTTGATGAGGACTTTTCTGATCTCAGCTTCCTCATCCCCCACGAGAAGGCCGACATTGTCCCAGTCCACAGCCAGACTTTTCGGAAAATCCTCCTCAATTGTCCTCATAATATCTGCAAGCTTCAAGTAGTACCTCCTGTTCCTCCGTAATTTCCCGGTATCTTGCGTCATCCGGACCGCGTCCCGCTTTCCGGAGATTATCCATTACTTTCCTGAAAACATTCTCCTGCCTGGTCAGATATGTACGCAGCACAGGATCCTGCTTTTTAAGAAGGACCGGTCCATACATTGCTTCTGCCTGTGTCATCTCCGGACATAAATCCTCCGCATGCTCCGCCCGGATGACCACATAGTACTTTCCCTCGTCGATCAGCATCGCCTCGTCTTTGATGACAAATCCCATCTCCGCGAGACGATATCTGACACGGTCCGGATCGGACTGCGGGGAGAGGACCATTTCGTCAAATGCCGCCGCCCTCTCTCCTGCCTTCTCCAGGATCTGACAGATCAGCATCCCTCCCATACCGGTGATGACAAGCGTGCGCTTTCCTGCCGGAAGAGAGTCGTGCACATCGGCTGGTACGCCATCATAAAGACACAGCCTGATCCTGTCGCTGACACCGGCCGACTCAATATTGGTCTTCGCAGCCGCAAGTGGCCCCGGACGTACATCCGAGGCCACTGCATATGGGCATCTGCCATTTGTCACAAGAGCAATCGACGTGTAGGCATGGTCGCATCCGACATCGCACACGGCATGTCCGCTCGTGACCATATTTACGATCGTCTGAATTCTCTCTGATATATGCATTCTTTTTCTCCGTTGATCCGCCCTGAAAAACAGGACAGTCCTATTTCAGCGAACCGATCAGTCCAGATAGTCCTTAAGCTTACGGCTTCTGGACGGATGACGAAGTTTTCTGAGCGCCTTGGCTTCGATCTGACGGATACGCTCTCTGGTGACATTGAACTCCTTGCCGACTTCCTCGAGTGTGCGGGCCCTTCCGTCATCAAGACCAAAACGAAGACGCAGGACCTTCTGTTCACGCTCGGTCAGTGTGCTGAGGACCTCGACCAGCTGTTCCTTCAGAAGGGTAAAGGCAGCTGCATCCGCAGGTACCGGAACATTGTCATCCTGGATGAAATCTCCGAGATGGCTGTCCTCCTCCTCACCGATCGGTGTCTCAAGAGAGACCGGTTCCTGAGAAATCTTCAGGATCTCGCGAACTCTCTCTACAGACATGTTCATCTCCTCGGCGATTTCTTCCGGGGTTGGTTCACGTCCGAGCTCCTGAAGCAGCTGACGGGAAACACGGATCAGCTTGTTGATCGTCTCGACCATATGGACCGGAATGCGGATCGTTCTGGCCTGATCGGCGATCGCTCTTGTGATAGCCTGTCTGATCCACCATGTCGCATATGTGGAGAACTTGAACCCCTTGCGGTAATCATATTTCTCGACAGCCTTGATGAGTCCGAGATTTCCTTCCTGAATGAGGTCAAGGAAAAGCATGCCTCTTCCGACGTACCGCTTGGCGATGGAGACGACCAGACGAAGGTTGGCCTCCGCCAATCTCTGCTGGGCTTTCTTACCGATTTCTCCGCCCAGTTCCATCTGTTTGGATAACTCGATCTCCTCCTCCGCAGTCAGAAGCGGTACCTTGCCGATTTCTTTCAGATACATACGGACAGGATCTTCGATCGATACGCCCTCCGGAATGCTGAGATCGATTTTCTCTACATCGATTTCAGCTTCTTCCTCCTCATCAATGCGGATCTCATCATCATCGGACATCATGAGAACTTCATCGTCATGTGTATTCTCTTCCATCCTCAGAACATCTACTCCGTTCGCCTCGAGGAATTCAAGAGTCTTCTCCGCGTCCTCCGCTGTGAAGGGCATTCCCTTGAACGCATCTCCGATATCCTTATAGTTAAGGACATTTTTCTTCTCTTTGGCTTTCACCATGAGTTCTGTAAGTTTCTCTGCAAACTTTACTTCGTTCTCTGTCATGTATTATCCCCCTTCATGCTTCAAGACGGAGGATTTTTCCTCCACTCCTGAATTCTTCAAGTTTCTTCTTGCGGGAAACCAGCTCCATAAGGACCGCTGCGTCTTTCCCGTCCCAGTTTTTGATCCTCCGGTCATTACTTGCGTTCATGATCCGGACGACCGTATCCGTGAATGCAATATCCTGTTCTGCGGAAGTTTTCGTGGATATGGTTGTATTGAAAAGCCCTGCGACCATTCGCTGGGTCTCCGCATCCGTATATAAACTGACGAGCTTTGCCTCGCTCACTTCTCCCGATTCCAGCTGTTCATAAAGCCCTTCTGCAATGGCTCTGCACAGAGGATCCGAAAAATCCGCGGGACCGAGAAGTTCACGAGTAGCTCTGTATGCCTCCGTATAATTCGCCAGATAAGTAAGCATCAGTTTTTCGGAATGGACAATGCCATCTTCCCTGACCGGTCTCATCCTGCCGCTCTCACCTTCTGCAGCATACGTCCTGTCCCTCGTCCCCTGTCCCGTTTCCGTAAGAGCCAGTCGATTGACAAGTCTTCTGAGGGCATCCGGCTGAATACGGTATTTTCTCGAGACAGCCTCGATATAATTCTCCCGCTCGAGTTCCTCCGGTATGCCTGTAAGCTTTCTGGCTACCTCCCGCTGGAACTTTGTCTTCTCCTGCGGATCGTCCATTCTGAACTGTGTCTCCAGATCAGCGACCTCGTACATAAAGGCATTGCTGGCCTCGGACAGTCTCTTCTCCATCTCATCGGCTCCGAGAGCCTTGATGAATTCATCCGGATCCTTGTAAGGCGAAAGATCCACTACCCTGGCGGATATCCCTGCACTCTTCAGGATCGGGATCGCCCGAAGAGCGGCCATCCTTCCGGCCTGATCGGAATCATACAGAAGAAAGATATTTTCCGTATATCTCTTCAGGAGTGCCGCCTGTCCATCCGTCAGAGCCGTTCCGAGTGAAGCTGCCGTGTTGTCGAACCCGGCCTGATGCATCGTGATAACATCCATATAGCCTTCACACAGAATGATGAACTTTCTCCGTGTCGCCCTGGCGATGTTCAGTCCGAAAAGATGTTTTCTCTTATTGAACAGAGATGTATCCGGTGAATTCAGGTATTTCGGTTTCGCGTCTCCCATGACACGTCCGCCGAATCCGATCACCTTTCCCCTAACATCCGGGATCGGGAACATGACCCGGTTCCAGAACTTGTCGACGGCACCCTTTTTTTCATCAAATGTAAAGAGTCCCGACTCCCTGAGAAGCTCATCTGAGAATCCTTTACTTTTCAGATATCGGTACAGGCCTCCGTTCCTCCCGGCATAGCCCAGTCCGAACCGTCGGATCGTATCATCCGTAAGTCCTCTGTTCCTCAGGTATTCCAGTCCGGTCCTGCCTTCCGGCTGATAGAGAGCATAATAATAATAGGCAGCTGCTTTTTTATGTATGTCCAGGAGGGCTGACTTCTTATCCGCCTGCTCCCTTGCTTCTTTCGATAATTCCATCTGCGGAAGCGTGACGCCGGCCCGGTCCGCCAGGAACTGCAGTGCCTCCGTAAATGTCATATTGTTATATTCCATCATGAACGTTATGACATTCCCGCCGGCGTGGCAGCCGAAGCAGTAATACATCTGCTTCGCTCTGTTCACGGAAAAAGAGGGCGTCTTCTCATTATGGAAGGGACACAGACCGACATAATTGCTGCCTGTACGTTTCAGGTTCACATATCCGCCAATCACATCCACAATATCATTCCGCGACCGGACTTCATCAATCAAGTCTTCTGAATATCGCATGAAGTGCGCCTTTCCTCCTCTCAGATCTTACTCCATGATTTCGGAATAAAAAGCTCTCTGAATCTGGACATGGAATACTGATCTGTCATGCCCGATATATAATCACACACGACCCGCTCCAGAGTTTCTCCCTGTTCATCGATCAGACGACGGAAATCCTCCGGCAGATCTGCCGAATGTGTCACATAATACCGATACAGTTCGCTGAGCATGACCTGTGCTTTTTTCTCCTCGCTCTTCGCCATATCATTGGTGTACAGGTTCCTGAAAAGAAAATTCCGGAGTTCACGCATTGCCTCCTCGATCTCTCCGGACATGCATACCATGTCCCGGTCTGTCGAATTCCTCACGATATCGTGGACAAATGTATTCAGCCTCTCGCGTGTCGACTTCCCAAGCAAATTCCGAAGGTGAAGAGGTATATCCTCCTCGCACAGGATCCCGGCCCGCTCGGCATCGTCCATATCGTGATGAATATAAGAGATCTTGTCACAGAGTCTTACCGTCTGACCTTCCAATGTTGAAGGATGATCTTTTGTCCCGTGATTCAGGATACCGTCCCTCACTTCCCATGTCAGATTAAGGCCACTTCCGTCCTTCTCCAGGATATCAACGATCCGAAGACTCTGTTTACTGTGCTTAAAGCCAAGCGGACAGATGGCGTTGAGCGCCCTCTCACCGGCATGGCCGAAGGGGGTGTGCCCCAGATCGTGTCCCAGCGCGATCGCCTCTGTGAGATCCTCATTCAGACGCAGGCATCTGGCCACTGTCCTTGAAGTCTGGGAAACTTCAAGGGTGTGCATCAGCCGGGTCCGGTAATGGTCTCCCTGAGGTGCAAGAAAGACCTGGGTTTTATCCTTCAGCCTTCTGAATGATTTGCAGTGGACAATTCTGTCGCGGTCACGCATGAAGGCGGTGCGTATATCGCATTCGTCCTCAAAGGCACATCTCCCTCGTGTGTTCACAGAAGCCTGCGCATAAGGACTCAATGTCAGAAGTTCCCTGCGTTCCAGTTCTTCACGAATAATCACTGTCATTTTCAATCTCCGAAACATATGGGTGAGAACGAGTCTGTATTTAAATTTTCCCTAAAAAGGAAAGATTTCCTTTTTTTCCTTCAATTTTTACAAAAATAATTTTTTTATCTTTTTTAAGAGTAACTTAAAGGGAGCTGCATGCATAAAGCAGCAGCCCCCCTGTCATTTCTATGTACGGAACCGATTATACAACACCCTGAGCTTTCATTGCTTCGGCAACTTTCAGGAAACCTGCGATATTGGCACCTGCAACATAGTTGCCGGCCATATCATATTTCTTGGCTGCTTCATCAATGTTATGTGTAATATTGATCATGATCTGCTCAAGTTTTGCATCAACTTCCTCAAATGTCCAGGACAGTCTCTCGGAGTTCT
>DMAZ01000119.1 GCA_003446335.1 Lachnospiraceae bacterium
GGAAGGTACACATGGGATAGTTTGCAGTTCTTATCCCCAGATGACCTGTGATACCGTAGCCGCCGCATCGGGATCCGGTGTTTTTTCGACATATTCATAGTACTGCATGGTCGTATGCCAGTCCTTATGCCCCATCCACTGCTGTACCGATTTGTCGTTGACGCGGCCAATCAGAGATGTTACGTACGTTCTGCGGAATTCATGCATGCCGCCTGTCTTATTTTCTCATCCAAGCTCTTTATATAAAGGTCGGCCGGTTCGATCTTTCCTGCAACGGCCGCAGCCTGGCTTTGAACAGTGCAGACGGTTTTGTCAAACTGATCGCGGATGCAGAAACAGACGAAGTGATCGGTTGTCATATCATAAAATCATCTGACATAATGAGAACTGATATGTGTCGCAACTTCTATAAAATACGCCGCTTAATTTCAGATTCGCATTATTATTTTGCAATTATCCACGAGTATGATAAAGTAAACGCATAGGAAGGAGGCATCGGCGTATGTGTCAGGTTGTAGAAACAAGTATTGGCAATAGAAAAATACATGTTGCAGATATAAAGATGAAGTATCTGGCGAATATTGTCGATGCTGCTCGAAAATGTGACTATATCGACAAAGTGGTAATGTTTGGATCGGCGTGCGGAGATCGCTGCAGAGAAACATCGGATATTGATTTGGCTGTTTTTGGAAATCAGACAAAGTATAAATGCCTGATTTCCAAAAAATATCGTGCTTTCCTGGAGCAGATTTATTCTTTTGATAATCATAACCAGGCGTACGATTTTCTCTATTTTAAAACAGGAGATAAAGATCAAGGCCGCATTATGGAAGATATAGAAAAGGGAGAGATTCTGTATGTCCGGTAACAAAAAGAAACCGCCGGAGCTGTCACTGATACAGGCTAAGGCAGATCTTGTTGCTGCAAAAAGCTGCCTTTCTGAAGCAGAGAAGAGCACGGTAAGACTTGCTAAATATCTCAGGGGACAGTGTGGATATCATCTGCAGCAGGCATGCGAAAAGATGATCAAAGTTCAAATTTATTCTTTGCTTACAGTCGTGGATTATGGGAAAATATATAAGCATGACCTAGCGGATCTGGAATTCTATGCAAAAGCGGAAGGAATAGAGTTGTCTCTGCCTAAATATATCTCTGACAGATTGCCGCTTATATCATCCTGGGAAGCCGAAGGGCGGTATGATACACATTTTGTTGTCAGGAAAGATACGCTGAAAAGATGTATTTCTGAAATGGACAAATGGTATGAGGATCTTGAACAGAATTATAAATGAGAAAGTGAAAGATAAGCTATAAAGCGGCGGTATCGGACTTGCTCCTTTCTGTACGTTTTTCAGCCTGTGTGTTGTCGTGTCCCCATGTGTGTCCCCATGAAGATAAGAGACGGCGGATACCAGTGATTATAATGATTTGCAGGAGAGCGGGTGCCTTCGACTCCCACCGTCTCCATAGAAGGAAAGCCTGTAAGCATTGTGTTTACAGGCTTTTTCTTATTCTATCGGAGATGATTGTTTGCTGAGTAGGTAAACAAATAGGTAAAACTATCTTCGAGATCTGGGAATGGAAACATTTTTCTCGGATGCAAACTATAACCCGCAGCAGCAGTTCTCTCAGGCCGAAAAAAGACGACGTGGAAAGATGCAATGACATTAGCATGTATACCCATGGACCTTGAACGTCAACATTCAGAAAAACACAGCTGGCCGCTGCCGATTATGACAAAAAACAAAGAAAACCACTCCATACCTTCCGAATAGTCATTGAAATGAACAAGTAATTCAAAAAGAGACAATGAAGACTGTGTTGATGGGCACATTTTTTGTTATTCAAAGTAAAGATAACAAATGACAGAAAACAGGCCCGGAAGTTCCTCTGCGGTGTTCGGGCCTGTTTTTCTGATGCCTGCAGCAATTGCCAATACCGGTTCAATTGCCCCGGATTTCCTGACGCATGAACTTGACGTATGAGATCAGGAAGACTACTAGCGTCAGCGCGGTCAGCCCCGCCAGGTTCGGCCAGACCAGCAGCAGGCTCTGTTCAAAGGGAAGATATCCGCTAATTGCCCCGATCATCTGTGAGACAGTTACGGGATTCACGGCCCTCACTGCAGGATTCAGGATGGTGCTGACAGCTTCCGTATACAGGTAATATGGTGAAATCCGGTTGATAATGAGCTGACAGTTGTAGTTGTTGAGAGCATTGGCCTGTTGCTCATAATCAGTATTTATCGGGAAGATCATATTGGCGATCAGACCGGCCAGCAGGCTCATGAAGATTGCAAAGATGACCCATACGGCGATGGACGCGAGGGACGATGTGGCCGGATGCCGGCAGAAAACCGAGAACATGATGGCCAGCGCCAGCCAGAAGCAGATGTATATAATGGTGTAGATGATATACACGAACACTCTGGCCAGTTCTTCTCCCGAAGGCAGCAGACCCGTCGTCAGAAAGCCTGCCGCGCCGGTCAGCACGCTGCCCGCGGCAACTAGGATGGCAATCAAAGCCGATCCCGCGAGGAACTTCCCAATAATCACGTTGTCTCTGAAGATCGGCTGAGAAAGAAGCCGGTTTAGCGTTCCGTTGCTCCTCTCGGAATTGACCGCGTCAAAGCCGAGCATAAGTCCTACAAAGGGGCCGATCAGCGCCATGAAGGAAACATAGGAAGGTACGGATGCCCCGCCGGTAGTGAACAGCTTCAGAAATACAAAGTTGCTGTCTTCTTCCAGTGCTTCCGCCATACCTGTCGCTGCGCCGTAGATCCCGGCGGCAGTGGTCACGACCATGAGCAGAAGAATGATCAGGAACCGTTTTCCCCTGATATGATCAGCCATTTCTTTCTGGTACAGGACTTCGAGTGAGCCCCGTCGGCCGTAAATCTTGTCAGCCCTTGCGATTTCTTCTGAACCCGTGGTCTTTGCTATGCTCATTGTCATGCTTATCCGCCTCCAGTTCTGCATGTTCAAAATAGCTGCTGTAGATCTCGTCTAGGTCTCCGCCTTTCTGGCGGAGGTGCAGCAGTTCATATCCGTTGCTCCCGAGGAATGTCGTAACATCCTTCCGCAGGTCCCTGTCTGCGTGAATCAGGAGCCGGGCGCCTTCTTCGGAAATGTCCCGGACCCCCTCCAAACCTTTTATAAACCCAAGGAACCGGTCGTCCACAGGAGACACCTCGATCTCGAGTGCGTAATGATTCTCTTTTACCAGCTGCCTGCCAAGTTCTTTGATCGGACCGCAGGCGATCATTTTTCCTTCTACGAAAATGCCAACGCGGTCACAGACCTGCTGGATCTGATACAACTGGTGGGACGAGATTAGGATCGTCCTGCCGTCCTCCACTGCAAGTCGCCGGATCAGCTGTAGGAATGCCTTCATGCCTTCCGGATCCAGCCCCAGCGTCGGTTCATCCATAATGATCACTTTCGGATCCTTCATCAATACATCGGCGATCCCGAGCCTCTGCTTCATACCGCGGGAATAGGTGGCGGTCTTCTGGTCTGCCGCTTCTGTCATTCCGACTTTCCCAAGCAGTTCGTCGATCCGGATTTCCGCCTCTTTGCGGCTTAGACCATTCAGCTGGCCTGTGAACATAAGATTTTCCCGGCCGGTCATATCCGGATAAAACCCGACATTGTCCGGCAGGTAACCGGCGATGCGTTTCGCTTTCATAGCTTCACGGGTGCAGTCGATCCCGTCAATGGACGCGCTGCCCTCAGTCGGCTCCGTCAGTCCCAGAAGCATCAGGATCGTAGTGGTCTTGCCGGCACCATTGGGACCGAGAAGTCCGAACACCTCGCCCTTTAAGACCTGCAGTGAAAGGTGATCCACCGCTGTTTTCGATCCGTATACTTTTGTCAGGCCGGATATACGGATCATTTCGTTATCCGTTCCTTCCTTTTCCGTCATTTTACTCAACCCCTTTTCCGTACACTCAGTTCTCCGGAATGTGCATTTACCGTCTTCCGTACTTGCGGATCACAGCCCCGATGCAGACGCATACGGCAGCAATCACAATGATGGCAGTGATGCCCCACGTGGTATGGTTTTTTACGGAGATCCGGAGGTCGGCTTCGTTCCGGACCTGCGCGTTCTGTACGGTCATGGCTGTGACATAGTCACCGATAACGGCATTCTTTGCAGGCTGTATGTATGCGGTGATCTCCTTCGCTGCGCCGGCTTCCAGAAGTGCGATTGTGGTCTCGTCAAAACGGATATTCCAATCCGTGGAGCCCTTGGCTGTCAGCTGCAGGTTTTCAAGATCCACGTTGCCGGTGTTGGTTACAGACATCGTCACCATGGTCTCTTCGCCCGCGTAGGCGTTCGCGTTTAGATTCCCGGTAGGTGTGCTCAGCGTCACGTCGTAGGTGCCGGTGATTGTCACCTGCAGCTCAAGTTCTAGCGTATCATCGGAGGAGACCGCGGCTAACGGAATGACGTAATCTCCCTGCTGGGCTGTCTCAGACGGCGTCACGTCTACGGTCAGACCCTGACTCTTGTCCGGATCTACCGGAAGAGAAGCCACTTTCGAGCTTTCACCTGCAGGCGTAAAGGTAACGGTCCAGCCTTCCGGCGCCCGGGCAGCCAGCGCATAAGACTGCGGTGTCAGCCGGTTGTTGATGATCGTGGTATCAAAACTGAATTTCGTAGAGGTATCGCCCTGCTGTTCCGGGTATTGGGCTGTGAAATTGCTCTGGCCGGCTTCCTGTGACGTAACGGTGACCGTCATCTTCGTCACGGCAGTTGTATCATTACCATCGGCCTGTACCGTAAAAGTATAATCACCGTCTTCGGCATCTTCCGGGATTGTCACAGAGTAACTCAGTTCCGGACTGTCTTCTTTTTTCTGTTCTGCCCGGATATGTACGCTGGATACTTCGCTGTCACTGCCTCTGAAGTAGCCGCTCCAGCCCTCGGGAAGTCCCTCCGCACGGAGTGACGCGTCTTCTTCGACCGCAGAATTGTTTACAATATAAAGTGGGAACGATACTGAAGCACCAGGTTTTGCGCTTACGCCGGGATAATCTGTACTGATGATCACGGATGCTTCGTCTGCCATGCAGGGGACACATAATGCAGCGACCAGGCACAAGGTCAGTAACGTCGATTTCCAAACACGATTCAATATGCTACTGATTTTTCCGTTCAACATTCTTTTCTTCATGGTTTTACGCTCCTCTTTCTGTTATTCAGAAAAGTTGTTTCACGAAGCATGTCGTACAAAAAAGAAGCCCTACGGGAGGTCGGCTCCAGTAAGGCTTCTTGTCGGTCTGCTGCGGCTGATTTCCTTGCGACATGCTTTCTACCCTTTCGGGTAAGTACCGCTGTTCTTTTCTATACTTTGTTATAGTCCTTCGGATAATCTATGTCAATACTTTGAATCTGTACGGGCAGATTGCGTACACTGTCCCATAAATAAGAAAGCCACACCTTCCGGCGTGGCTTTTATCATGGGAATTGGTTTTCAGGAGCAGCTCCCCGGCAGACCCATTACCCTTCTATCAGGATCTGCTTCTTTTCCGGAAGCTTCGGTGCTTCTTTCTTCGGAATGATCAGAGAAAGCACACCGTGTTTAAACGATGCCTTGATGTCTTCTTCTGTCAGATTCTCACCGACGTAGAAACTTCTCTGCATCGATCCGGCATACCGCTCCTGGCGGATCAGTTTGCCCTTCTTGTCGTTTTCATCTTTGTCAAGGCCCTTGGCGGCACTGACTGTCAGATATCCGTTATTCAGCTCCAGAGAGATTTCTTCTTTCTTGAAGCCCGGAAGATCCATATCCACTTCATACTGATCTTCCTGCTCATGCACATCCGTCTTCATCAGCCGGGCGGCATTTTTGCCGTACAGCTTTTTCTCGACGCGGTCCAAATCTCTGAAATCCGGGAGATCAAACCAGTTATCAAACAAATTCTCACCAAAAATACTCGGCAGTAACATACTACACACCTCCTCTACTCAATCACATCATCTG
>DMAZ01000024.1 GCA_003446335.1 Lachnospiraceae bacterium
GGAAGAAGATATCCGGGTTCTGCGCAGAGCCTCTCTCACACGGATGATTCGGATTCAGAGCGTGATCACGGAATTTCTTGATCGCGTCATGATTGACCATCTCATCAAGATCTGCATAATCCCATGTGCGGATCTTCTGAATTTCATGAGATGTACGGAAACCATCAAAGAAATTGATGAACGGAAGGCTGCCTTCAAGTGCTGCCATATGAGCGACCGGTGTAAGGTCCATAACTTCCTGTACGGAAGACTCACAGAGCATACATGCACCGGCCTGGCGACATGCGTATACGTCAGAGTGATCGCCGAAGATCGAAAGAGCGTGAGAAGCAAGAGCACGCGCGGAAACATCAAATACGCCCGGGAGCTGCTCGCCGGCTACTTTGTAGATATTCGGGATCATAAGGAGAAGACCCTGAGAAGCGGTAAATGTTGTTGTCATCGCGCCGGCTGCGAGGGAACCGTGGAATGCGCCGGAAGCACCAGCTTCAGACTGCATCTCAGTAACCTTCACTTCCGTACCGAAAATGTTCTTTCTTCCGGCTGTAGCCCACTCATCGACATGCTCGGGCATTACGGATGACGGTGTGATCGGGAAGATGGTAGCGACTTCCGTAAAAGCGTAGGAAGCATGAGCGGCTGCTTCGTTACCATCCATGGTTAACCATTTTCTGTTATCCATACCTGTATTTCCTCCTTGGAGAAATGTTGAAAAAATTGTTACCTACTGCTGTTATGCAAATTCGTGCTCATCCGCTCACGAATTAGCACACAATCATACTCATCCAGCATAATGAAATTATAACACCCGAAAAAATGATTGTCTATTATGTTCTGTGAATTGTGCACAAAGTGTTGTTCTAAAACAGATGCAAATTAGGGGTGTCTAACCCAATATATAGTGTTATACCTGCTCTTTACTTCCATTTTGAACAGATTGATTCTATGCACATGTTATAAACGACTGTATATTAGTAAAAGACCTGACCGCCCGGATGACCGGAGCCTGACAGGAAAAGAAAAACCGGAGCATGCATTCATGCTCCGGTAATGACCCCATCCGGTCAAAAGAATCAGTCGTCAGCCTCCTGATCCTCACTTGCGACATAAATCTGTCTCTTCTTGGCCATGACATCCGATGCCAGATACTCATCGTATGTGCCCATCTTGTCGATGAGTGTTCCGTCAGGCAGAAATTCCATGATTCGATTGGCAGTCGTCTCAACGATCTGATGGTCATGAGATGTAAAAAGGATTACGCCGGGGAATTTTTTCATACCATTGTTGAGAGCCGTGATCGCCTCCATGTCCAGATGATTCGTCGGTTCATCGAATATAAGAACATTCGCGCCTGATATCATCATTTTGGAGAGCAGACATCTGACTTTCTCACCTCCGGAAAGTACGCGCACGCGCTTAATTCCGTCTTCGCCCGCGAAGAGCATACGGCCCAGGAATCCCCGGACATACGTCGTATCCTTATTCTCGGAATACTGTGTCAGCCAGTCAGCGATCGTCAGATCGTTATCGAACTCCGCATTGTAGTCATGCGGGAAATAGGAGCGGCTGGTCGTAATGCCCCATTTATAGAAGCCTTCATCCGGTTCCATATTGCCCATGAGGATCTCAAAAAGGACCGTTTTTGCACGTTCATTTCCGCCTACGAAAGCGACCTTATCCGTGCGGTTAATGATAAAGTTAAGATCCTTAAAAATAACTTCTCCGTCTATCGTCTTGGAGAGATGCTCAACGAAAAGAACATCGTTTCCGATCTCACGGTTCGGGCGGAAATCAATATACGGATATTTTCTGCTGCTCGGCACCATGGTATCCAGCTGAATCTTTTCGAGTGCTCTCTTACGGGATGTTGCCTGCTTGGACTTGGAGGCATTTGCCGAGAAACGTGAAATGAATTCCTGCAGTTCCTTGATTTTCTCCTCTTTCTTTCTGTTCTCTTCTTTCATCTGCTTCTGAAGGAGCTGGGAAGATTCGAACCAGAAATCGTAGTTTCCTGCATAGAGCCGGATTTTACCGAAGTCGATATCTGCAGTCTGGGTGCATACTTTATTGAGGAAATAGCGGTCATGAGATACAACGATGACCGTATTCTCGAAACCGATCAGGAATTCCTCGAGCCATTCGATCGCGCTCATATCAAGGTGGTTGGTCGGCTCGTCGAGAAGAAGGATATCAGGATTTCCGAACAGGGCCTGTGCCAGAAGCACCTTCACCTTGATCGGACCCTCAAGCGTTCCCATGATCTCGTGATGAAGGTCTGTCTCAATTCCGAGGCCGTTCAGGAGGTTCTCCGCATCAGATTCCGCCTCCCATCCGTTCATGTCGGCAAATTCCGCTTCAAGTTCGGCTGCATGGATCCCATCCTCGTCAGAAAAGTCCTCTTTCATATAAAGAGCATCTTTCTCCTTCATGATGTCATAGAGCCGGCGGTTACCCATAATGACTGTATCCAGGACATCATAATCATCATATTTGAAGTGATCCTGCTCAAGGAAGGAAATTCTGTTTCCGGGTGTGATGGTGATGGTACCCTTGGTGGTATCCAGCTGTCCGTCCAGAATTTTAAGGAAGGTGGATTTGCCTGCCCCGTTCGCTCCGATCAGACCGTAGCAGTTCCCTTCCGTGAATTTGATATTGACGTCTTCAAAAAGAGCTTTTTTTCCTACACGATAAGTTACATTATTTGCAGCTATCATATTTTCTCTCTATACTCCTGTATTCAAGTCTTTCTCCGCCCTCCTGCCGGCATGCACGGAAGAAAGTTCCGCTGTTCATTATTTTACTTCGCAAATTGTATCATAACCCATCCTTTTAAAAATGTATAGTCCAAAATACCGATGGTGACTTTCCGTGTTCATTTTGTTATAATGCCTCTTGACAATCTGAATTGATAATCATTACAGGAGGTACTGTATTCTTTGAAAGCACTGGTACTTGAAGAGATAGGCAAGTTAACGTTAAAGGAAGTGGAAACACCTGTGCCCGGCCGGGGTGAAGTCCTTCTCCGGATCCATGCCTGCGGTATCTGCAGCAGTGATAAGGCAAGGCTTTTTAAAAACGGTACTCATACAATGCCCCTGATTCCCGGACATGAGATATCCGGAGAAATCGTTGCGGGAGGCCCCGGCATCAGAGAAGAACTGATCGGGCGAAGAGCTGCCGTATTCCCGCTGATTCCCTGCCGTCAGTGTGATTCCTGCCGGATTGGAAAATATGCTCAGTGTGAACATTATGATTATTTCGGGTCCAGAAGGGACGGCGGATTTGCAGAGTATCTTGCCGTTCCGGTCTTTAACATCAATCTGCTCCCCGATGACATGGATTATCACACCGCTGCCCTGTGTGAGCCGGCCACTGTAGCCAGCCATGCACTAAAGCGGGCGAAAATGAAAAGCGGGGATATTGTAACGATCATCGGGACCGGGACAGTCGGGCTTCTTGCCGCCGGCATAGCCAGGATCAGGAGAGCATCCAAAATAATTATTGTCGGGCGCAGTAAAGAGAAAATCATGAACGCAGCTCACTTTGCGGACCATGTCATTAACGCGGAAGGATGGGATGTCAATGAGGCAGTAGCTTCCCTCACCGAAGGACATATGTCCGATGTTGTCCTTGAGACGGGAGGAAATTCCGATGCCTGCACGTACGCGCTCATGGCAGCCGGCAAGGGTACGACCGTCATGTTCATCGGAAATCCCGAAGAACCCATCGTATTTAACAGGGATATCTACTGGAAAATACTGAGGAATGAGCTGACTTTAAAAGGGACCTGGAACTCCGGCTATGCACCGGAAGATAATGACTGGAACGATGTGATCAGATATATGGCCGACGGACAGATCCCGGCTGATAAGATCATCACAGACTCGTTCCCACTTGAAGATTATAATAAGGCTTTCGAACTGCTCCTTAGTGACAGATTCTACACGAAAATAATGTTCGATATCTGAAGACTGCTTACCTGAGCCACACTCCCGGTAATATTCAAGAACACTTCGGAGTTCCTGTCGCGACGTGCGCGTATCGCAGACTCACGTCACGAGTATTATGTGATGAAGAATAAAACGGCAGGAATTATTTCCTGCCGTCTGCTATCACACTGATCAGAGCAATCGAGAACATAAAGATGAGTGCCGCGATCGCAAGCATGGTATCCATCTCTATCTTTTTCTTCCTGAACATAGAATAACCTCCTGTATTATGATCACTGTTCTTAATGAATTAAGTATACTCTTTCTTTTCGACCGAGACAAGATGAAGAAGCTCCGGTTTCATCCGCCCGTTCTTCTCTGTCCTTCATGCGGGAGGAGCATACTGCTTAAGGAGGCCGGTATCGCTTATGAGAATCATTCGAAAATATTTCTGGTATGTACCCGCCGTCCTGTGGATGGTGCTCATCTTTAATATGTCCGGTCAGACCGGTGACGTATCGTCCGGACTGTCTCTGCAGGTGACCGAGAAGGTCGTGGACATTATTGAACTGGTCCGTGGCGGAGATGAGACAGATGCAGCTGTCCTGACGGAAAAAATTCATCCTTACATAAGAAAATGTGCCCACATGACCGAGTACGGTATTCTGTACATTCTGATGTTCCTGTCCTTTCTTGCTTCTGCGATCGCGACCAGGAGCATGGCCATGGCAGCGATCTTTTCGTTTCTCTATGCCTGTACAGACGAGTTCCATCAGACATTTATCGCATCCAGAGCAGGACAGTTCACAGATGTCTGCATCGATATGACCGGAGTGCTTGCGGCGAACGTACTTGTACTCCTGATCTACTCTTCATGGCAGATCCGCAAAAGCAGCAAGACATGAAGTCATGCTTGCAGATGCATTCGGATATTCTTATAATACTTGTATAGTGAATGTCTTTATGTGCAGGGAGGATGAATGATGAAAGAAGAGCGCATCACATTTTCATTCAGTACCGAAGAACTGAAAGAAGCCGAAGAGCTCAACGCTCTTTCGAATACAAGGATGACGGAGGAATATAAAGAGTTCCTACGGCAGGAACTCGGCGATGCCGAAGAGCCCTGCCTGACAAGAGGCGGCATTCTCCTTCCGGAACCGACCGATACTTTCATATCGGAGGAAGAAAGCGACGACTCGGATCTTTTCGAAGACTTTCTTGAGGATGTAAAATGTGACAGGCCGGATGAGGAACCGGATGTGACAGATGAGGCACCAGGCGAACCGGATGTGACAGACAAGACACAAGACGGACCGGATGTGACTGAGGATGAGCCGAATCAGACGGACGACACCCGGGATGCTCCTTTCGAAGATTACGATTACGAAGACTCTTACGACTGAGAACAGCCAAAAATATGTTGATCGATACACTGAGAAGATAAAAAGCCGCCCCGTACGGGGCGGTTTTCGTTTCTTATCTGTTTTCGGCCTGCTTCTTTTTGAACAGGAGCGGCACTCCGAAAAGATACAGCAAAATCAGCGCTGCCGACACACCGGACATTATGCAGCCATTTGATAATCCCGGAACCGTATAATGGAATTCGATCCGGTTCTCCCCGGCATTCACGGGAACTGCCATGAACCCGTTTATATCCAGGATCTCAACTTTTCTGCCGTTCACCGAAGCGCTCCATCCGGAATCATTCGGGATGGAGAAGAAAGCGTATTTGTCTGCGTCCGCACTGATCGTGCAGGCATAGGAGTCCGTCGTCTCGGCCACATCTTCCGCGCATTCATTGAGATGGTTCCTGCTGATGCTGCTCAGATTTTCCGGAGTGGCATAGCCGTCGCGGAACTCATCATAGTGAATCAGCCTTTCTGAGACCTCCGCTTCATACTCATCCGGGACGACCAGCGTCTTTAACATGAGAATTGCTCGGTCATCGGTGAATGTGTCAGCGAATTCGGTCGCTGTCATATACGTATCGTAGGTAAAACCTATCGGAGGTATGCCGTTATTTTCATACACATAGTAAGTACGGTAGATACCTTTTTCCGTCTGGATCGGTTCTCTTCCTTCCTCTGCTTTCGTCGTGATATCGTATTTCGCGGAGATCAGATTATAGAGACCTTCCGGTGCTTCCGGACTTTTTACATCTCTTTTTAATCCCAACGATTCATAAAACCGGAAGATCGAGCCCGACACAGTACTGCAGAAGCTTGCGCTTCCCTTATGTCCGTGAGAAAGAGTCTCAATATTATCCCTGCTGCTGTAGCGGTACTCCGGTCCCTCGTAACGGAGCCGTGCACTGGTCGTGATCTTATCGTTCACTTCCCTTGCATTCAGTCCGTGCGCCTCCTGATAAAGATGGATCGTCGTAGCTGTCGTAAGAATGGCGCACATATATACGGAAAGGAGCAGGATGAGCCTGCGGTTCTTTTTTACTCTGCAGAGGACGAACCAGGTCAGAAGCGTTCCGGTCAGCGCAATGACAGACCAGAGGGCAAATACATCAACCCTGTAGATCTTGCTCGGCTCCCCGTCACTCCACTTTACAAAGACAAGGAAAAGAATAAAAGCGACAGTGATTCCTCCCCACACAAGTGCTCCGAAGGTGATTGCCCGTTTCGCGCTGCGGTATGGATTTACCGGCACCCCGGCTTCATACTCCGCCTGCAGCCTGTCGAGAACCATGACCGATGCAAGGACCATCATGAGCGCTGCCATATAATACCATCGGCAATAGACACCCGCAAGAAGGGAGAACGATGCGTTCAGAACAGGAACAACGGCGAAAAGCAGGCAGAATTTCAGCATTCTTGTAAGCCAGTGGTGCGGCCGCATTTTCACGAACGCAATGACAAGCACCAGACCGACGACCGGCAGATAGGCATTGCAGGAGGAAAAGTTGCTTTTGATCACCGCACTCTGATGAGACATGACTTCCCCGGGGAACACCAGGCCTTTCAATATGTACAGATATCGCTCACCTGTATACACAAGCGCTGTGGAACCGTTATAGTCAACATCGACTCTAGGATTCTGGATCGTGAACAGAAAGGCCGGGAGAAGAATAAAGCATCCCAGCGCACTTCCCAGCCCACCTTCCGCGATGATCCGGGGAAGGCACTTTATATTTTTTTTGAAGTTGAAACCGGGTACGAGAAATCTGAGTATATAATATGCTGCAAGAAAAAGAATCTCACCGATAAAGAAGAAGTAATTGACAAGGGCATTGATCGTGACCGCGAAAATGAACGGCCCCCTCTTTTTATCAATCACCAGATCGTCGAAAGTCATCATGAGCAGCGGGAACAAGGCCACCACATCGTGAAAATGATAAAACAGCAGATCTTCTGCCATATACCCGCAGAATGCGTAAAGCATGGATCCCACAACTGCATTCTTCTTATCCTGAACATACCTGCTGAGAAAGGCATAGGATGTCAGTCCGGCGACCGCATATTTCAGCACATAGATCCAGCCGGCAACATACATGAACATATCAGACGGGAACAGCATGGAAAGCCAGAAGGAAGGATTGCCCAGGATATAAAATGTCATGCCCCCTATAAAATTGGATCCCAGGTCAAGGGACCAGTCATAAATAAAATTGCCTGACTTGATGG
>DMAZ01000018.1 GCA_003446335.1 Lachnospiraceae bacterium
GATTACATTCCGGACCGCAGAGGGGAATTTAAGAAAAGTGACCAAAGAGCAGCCGCTGCCAGCCGGAGCTACCGGTTACATCGATCCGGACCTGTATTATCCCAGTCATGTAGCCACAGACTTCTATCATCACTACAAAGAAGATATCGCTCTCTTTGCCGAAATGGGATTCAAATGTTTCCGAATGTCCATCGTCTGGTCCCGCATTTGTCCGAACGGAATGTATGACGTCAATGAAGAAGGACTCCGGTTCTATGAGAAAGTATTTGATGAATGCAGTAAATACGGAATTGAACCGGTCGTCACTATCAATCATTTTGACACTCCGATGTATCTTGCGGATGTCTATGATGGCTGGGCAAGCCGCGAGCTGATTGATTTCTATGTGTTCTTCTGCAAAACTATTTTTGAGCGCTATAAGGACAAAGTCCGCTATTGGATGACTTTTAACGAGATAAATTTCCTGAGAAGCTGGACACAGATCGGCATCCACAGCAACGACCCGGCTACCAAAGCGCAGGCTCATCACCATATCTTTGTAGCCAGTGCCAAAGCGGTCAAACTGGGACACGAGATCAATCCGGATTTCAGGATCGGCATGATGGTCTCTTATATTCCCAGCTATCCAATGTCCTGCCGTCCGGAGGACGTTTGGGAGGCAATCGAATTCAATCATGAAAAAGAGTTTTTCATGGATGTACAATGCAGGGGTGAATATCCGAACTACAGATTAAAGATGTACGAGCGTCTGGGAATCGAGGTAAAAACGCAGCCGGAGGATGAGGCTATTCTAAAGGAAGGAACGGTCGATTATGTGGGATTTAGCTACTACATGTCGACAGTCTCCACCGCAGATAAAAATGCCGAAATGACCGGCGGCAATCAGGTCATGGCTTACAGGAACCCTTATTTGAAAGAATCTCAATGGGGCTGGGCGATTGATCCGCTCGGACTGAGAATCTCTTTGAACCAGATATATGACCGCTACCATCTTCCCATGTTCATCGTCGAGAACGGATTCGGGGCTGTGGATACGATTGAAAAAGATGGGTCTATACAGGACGATTACCGCATTGATTACTTCCGCGAACATATTAAGGCCATGAAAGATGCCGTCCTGATTGACGGTGTGGATCTAATCGGCTATACTCCGTGGGGCTGTATAGATGTAGTATCATCAGGGACAGGCGAGATGAAGAAACGATATGGCTTTATATACGTGGATATGGACGACACCGGTCACGGAACACTCGAGCGTAAGAGAAAAAAGTCCTTTTACTGGTATAAACACGTAATTGAAACAAATGGAGCTGAGCTTTAATGCCCTGAAAAAAAACGGAGGTGAACTACCTTGGTATGCATGCAGCCTGAAAATTTCAAAGTGATGCCGCACACGAATATGGAATTTCCTGGTGTAGACACAATAAGGGTATGGAAAACAGACAGTCTTGAACCGGATATAAATACTTATGCTGCAGTAACAGAAAGCAGTTTCCATAATGGAACTATTGAAGTTGATGTATGCGGCAGGTTACTGCCGAATGCTCCTGACTACGCCAGAGGTTTTATAGGAGTTGTGTTTCGCGCAGCAGATGACGGGCGAGAATTTGAAAGCTTTTATATCAGACCGGCAAATGGTATGGATTGCTGCGACCCCATCCGTAAAAAGCATGGCTGTCAATACTTCTCATTTCCCGGATATACTTTCTCATATCTGAGAGATTTTGGAATTACTGATTATGAAAGCAACGTAAACACCATATCTTTAAACAAATGGAGTCGAATCAAAGCTATTGTCAGAGATAGCAGTGCTGTGTTTTATGTAGATAATGTGAAAGTTCTGGCAGTCAGCAATTTAAAACACGGTGCTTTCGCTCGTGGTAATGTTGGATTATATGTAGATATCGGGACCGACGGCTGGTTCAAAAATCTGAACATTACCTGCGACGATTGAGTATCATCGTTCCGTAACAAATATCGGAAATTCAACTTTATCTTACTATAACTTAATCATCCTACCATAAAAAGTGCCTGACACCTTGAACCGTCCGTTCATCATGCCAGGCACTTTGAACAGCTCTTCACCAACTTTCGTCAGCAGTCCGCCATCGTCTTCCCTTCTCCGACAAGTCCGCTGAAGTCATTTGTAAACTGAGCAATCGCAGCATCTATTGCCGCATTCTTCACCAGAGCGTCGATGACATCCGGCGCGACTGTAACAGCCTTCACACCGTATTTTGTCAGCTCAAGGACCTGCTGGCTGTTCTTGAAGCTTGCAGCGAGAAGACCGCTG
Organism: Lachnospiraceae bacterium; assembly: GCA_003446335.1. The sequence continues at coordinate 2,294 of DMAZ01000018.1, forward strand.
TCAAGTCCGTTCGCTGTAATCGCGTCATGGATGTCCTTCGCGACCTGCACACCGTCAAAGCCCATGTTGTCTATACGGTTCACATAGGGAGCAACATACTCCGCGCCGCACTTGGCTGCAAGAAAGCCCTGCATCGCTGTGTAGATCGCAGTGCCGATGAAACGGATTCCTTCTTTCTTCAGCTGTTTCATAGCTTTGAAGCCTTCGGGGATACAGGGAATCTTTACCAGTGTGGTCTTTCCGAGCACTTCCACGAT
>DMAZ01000073.1 GCA_003446335.1 Lachnospiraceae bacterium
CAAAAATACCGTGATAAGAAGAGCCGGCAGCGGAAACAGAGGATGATACATAAATGCGGTCCGTATATCGCCTCGAAGACAGCCAAGCCATGCTCTGGTCATGCCGCAGCCTGCGCAGGATACTCCCGTTATGTACTTGATCGGGCATGTGATTCCCACTGAAAACATAAGTAAGTATGCTATTGCGACCGCGGCGATCACTTGCATCGCCTCCAGATATCTGCCAGTTGATTTCAATATCTTTTCTCCGCCATCCGGCAGCCGGAATGCTGCGCTGTCTAAACACATCTTATGCATTATAACACATTTGATACTGACTACAAATCACTTTAATACAGGATTCCTCAGACCTCTATTTTAGTGGTATACTTTAAGTACTAACTCTGATATGGAGGTCACTATGTTCTGTCCACATTGCAAATCTCAGCTTCCCCCGGATGTATTATTCTGCCCGAACTGCGGACATAATCTTTCCGACACGATGTTGGATGAGACCGTAACTTCTTCCGGTTCGAATATTAATCCTTCCCACCGCGGCCAGAATACATCCCCCGTCAATTCTTTTGATAACAGGCAGGCACCGCCGCCGGGTTATTCTCCGAATAATTATCAGGCGCCGCCCGGATATCAGGGACAGGGATCCGCTTATCCGCCCGAAGGCTACGGGACACCTCCCGGGTATCAGGGGCAGGGATCCGCTTATCCCCCTGAAGGCTACGGGACACCTCCCGGGTATCAGGGACAGGGATCTGCTTATCCTCCCCAGGGCTATGGGACACCTCCCGGGTATCAGGGGCAGGGATATTATGAGCCGATGCCCATGAACAACGGCGGAAACGGGCAGGGCACGCCTCAGGGGACAAATCCGTATGCCCGCAGCTACAGGCCTCCCGAAAAACCGAAGAAATCCATTCTGCCGATCATTATCGCAGTGGTCACGGCTCTGGCAGCTGTGGCAATCATCCTCATACTTATTACTCCACCGTTAATTCCCGGACCCAGGCCGGATGATTCTTCCGATACTTCAGTGTCGGATGAGAGCTACGGAAAAAAGACCAATACCCCGACACCGACGCCTACACCTGTTCCTACCGCTACTCCGACCGTCGCCCCGACGCCGACCGTTACGCCGACACCGCTGCCGACCCCGACACCGGTCCCTGCAGCCCCCGCATCATCCGGATCCATGATTTCTCTCCCGGGCGGAGGTCAGGCACCCGCTTCGGATTTTATCTTCCCGAACAGCAGCTCGGACCTTCTGTCATCCTCTGACCTCGGACGTCTGGGCTCGGATTACGATGCCCAGATGGCTATCAACGAGATCTATGCCCGGTACGGATATACATTCCAGACCAACTCGCAGACAGCCATCGCCACACGCAATAAATTCGGAAGCAAAGACTGGTACAGACAGGCTCAATCTACCTGCCCGACCGCCAACCGGGACAGATTTGCGGAAACATACATGAATTCCGTTGAGCGTTCCAACATTCAGACGCTTGTCAATTGGATGGACCTGCACTGATTTTTGTCAGCGATCCTTTCGCACACTGCGAAGGGACAGGCCGCTGATGATGGCAAAGATCAGAACGAACGCCAGCATGATCAGCCATGCTTTTGTCAGATGCTCGGCGGTATATTCAAAAAAGTCTTCGGCCTTATGCTCGATTTCTCTCATCTCGCCGCTGACCTCGACCATATATTTCAGATCATTCAGATTGGCGATCGTGCCGTAGCCTTCCATCGACCATCTGCAGATCGCGAACCAGGAAATGACCTTCGTTGCACCCTCCAGCTTAAAGAGAAGACCCGAAAACAGGATCTGAGGCATAAGCAGGAGCGGTGCGACCGTCATGGCCCGATCCGGATTGCGGAACATGCTCGATGCGAAGATACCCATGGCCGCAGCAGAAACAGCCGTCAGGAACGTCGTAATGAACAGTTCTATGGCCGGTGAAAGAATGACCCCTTCTTCCGGACATCCTACCAGCAGAATAAAGACACCTGTCAGAAGCAGGGACTGAATGACGGAAAGAAGACCGAGGACCACGAACTTGGAGATAATGTACGGTCCGAGTTTCAATCCCGTCATATATTCTCTTCTCAGAATGACACGCTCTTTACACACTTCCTGAATAGCATTCAGAGTCCCGATCCAGAAAGCGGAACACGACAAGGCGAAGAGCAGAGACTTTGTTATCCCGTAATACTCGAACTGATCGCCGTCCTTTACAAGAGAGATCAGAAAAGCGAGAAGCGGTGCCTGAGCAAGGAGCATGATCAGTCTCTGTCTGTCGTTCAGCATCAGCCGGAAGTATCTTGCACTGAGTACACCGACCTGCCTGATTCCGCTGTGCCGGTCACGTCTCGGCCTGCCGGTCTGCCCTCCGGCGCCTGCATTTACCCTCACCTGCATATTCTGAGAATTGACCATGGAGTCGTATCTGCTTCTCCAGTATTCAGGCTCATCTGTGATCATATTATAGACATCGACAGGATTGTCTATTCCGAAAAAGCGCTTCGCGCTCTCCATATTCCCGCTGTAGCACAGATTTCCTCCGCGGCCCATGAACAGGATCTTGTCGCAGTCCTGAAGATTCAGCGTACTGTGTGTGACCAGAATGACTGTCTTTCCGGCCTGCGTCATATTCTTCAGCGTCCTCATGAGATTGCGCTCGGTACCCGGGTCCAGACCGGAGGCCGGCTCATCCAGGAAGAACAGCTGGGGATCCGACAGCAGCTCGACGGCAATGCTCGCACGCTTCTTCTGACCGCCGCTGAGCTGTCTGATCATGGTATCTGCCTTGGCCGTAAGTTCGACCATTTCGATGACCGTGCGTACTCTCTTCTCGCGCTCTTCACGGGTCGTATCGTCCGGCAGCCTTAACTTGGCCGCATAATTCAACATGGTGAAGAGTGTCAGGTTATCATACACGATATCCTGCTGAGGTACATAGCCGATCACGCTCTTGAGCGCTTCATATGTATCTTTCGAGTAAAGATCTTCCCCGTTGATAATGACCTTTCCGGAAGTCGGTTTATTGTATCCGCAGATCGCGTTCATCAGCGTAGTCTTTCCGGCTCCGGAACCGCCGATAATGGCGACCAGTTCTGCCGGCCGTATTTCCAGACTGACGTGCTCTAAGATATTAAGAGGTCCGTTCTTGGACTTGACCGTCTTAACGACATCGGAGACAGTGATGCCTATACCGCTCATATACGTGCAGTAATAGATCGTACCCGCAGAAAAGATCATCTTCGTGTTGGTGATCAGGATGACGTCTTTTTCACCAAGTCTGGTGCCTCCGAGTACGCGTTGTCCGTTCACAAGAACTCCGTTCGTGCTGCCGGTATCCTGAATGCTCCAATTGTCTCCCTGCCCCTGGATCAGAGCATGTCTTACGGAAACACTGACATGATTTAAAACAAGGTCATTATCTGCCGCGCGGCCGATCGTGACCCTGTTCCTCTGTCTGATATCCAGTGATCTCCAGGAAGAAGCGTCCTTATTCGACATCAGCATAAGGACACCGTCTACGCTGTACTGATTTATATTATCTATTCTGAGGATATCTCCGCTGGAAAGCAGATCCTCCCGAAGATAGACGCCGTTCTTAAGCGTGCCGTTCTTACTTCCGATATCCCGTACAACGATCCGACCGTTTATTAATTCGAAGTGTCCGTGGTGCTTTGAGACGAATTTCGACTCCAGTATGATGTCATTGTCGGGCGCACGGCCGAAGCTGACCATCTTTCCGCCGAATGCCTGCAGATCAATACTCCTCGGCGGACGCGCTCCGTCGAAAATGATAATGTTCGTTCCCCAGGCAGCCTGATTGACTGCCTGCACATTCAGACCCCCATTTGGCCCCGTTCTTATCGTTTGCTCATAACTGTCATAATGTTGTGGCTGCATCTTTCCCCCTCCATGCCTTTTACAGACCGGATGCAATCTCAGCTGCTTTTTCTTCTGCTTTCTTAATATTAGCTGAAATTTTACGGATTGCAACGGCTATATCATTGATCCTCGCAGCTGAGGCGGATAATTTCTGCTGCATACGATCGCCTTTCTGCAGGAATGCCGTTGCATTATCACCCTTCCAGGCATTATTGATCTCGGTCAGGATCGTCTCCATATCTGTCTCGGAAAGGGTATTCATTTTCTTAGAGAGCTGTTCCAGTGCCTGGGCCTGCTTCTCCGCTCCTGCATGATCAAATAAAATATCTGTAGTACTCATTTTCTATATCCTCTCCCTGATTGTGTCAGACAAATTCTTCCTTGGATAACGTAAGTGTCATCTCCGTATTATTCTTTTCCGTCTCCATCATGATACCGGCGATCTCACATAACTTGGAAGGCTGTCTTTCCAGTTCTTTCAGCAGTTCTTCAATCTGGGACTGAAGAGACGAAAATCCTTTTCTGTCCGTATCTGCCGCATCTCCCCGCCAGTAATTTCCCGTATTGGTCATAGTCGTCTGGATTTCCTGAAAACCGTTCCTGATATTTACGACTTCACCGTTCAGATCCTGCGCAAGCGACTGCATCACGTCGGTATTGACTTTTAATAAAACTGCCATCCTGCACCTCCTTACATCACACGTTTATGGACGAGATGATATCGGCTACATTATTCTCACACTGCTCATATCTTGTGCCTGCAGTCTGTGTTCCCTGATTAAGCTCGGATATAGCGTCGATCAGTTCATTCAGCTTCGTTACATCATTTTTAAGCCGTGTCTCATAAGTCGTTGCCGCCTCTCCTTCCCATGAACCGGAGAGCGTTCCGATGATCCCTTCTATTGCCTTTGACGCATTCCGCAGATTTGAAATGTATCCGGAAATCGTCCCCGTATCCGTTTTCATCGTCTCTGTATTCGTCTCAATAATGTTCATAATAACCTCCGCCTGTATGCCGATGATCTTCAGAAAATGTCGATGCTTCCGGGATCGATCCGATTCAGAGAAGCTGTTTTGGCATAAGATTTTTTCTGCAGGAAACCGTCTCCGATATCGTTGGTAAGTTCGATCTCCGTTCTCCTGGTCAGATCCGCAATTTCGTAGAGTGCCTCGGAGAGCCTGGTGATGGTCTGTGCCTCGGCGGCCATTTTCTCTACCTCTCTCTCCAGTACGAAGATCACTTCATCCAGTTCCGTCATCCTGCGCATCTCCGCCGAAGTATCCGCAGCCATCCGGCTGATCTCCAGAATCGCGCTCGATATATCCTGCAAATTTTCACTTTTTTCAGAAAGAATATCCGGCACTATATACTGGTTCATATGTGTTACCTCTTTTTTATAGATTTACTATACCGCACTTCCTGTTTTTATGTTCATTATCCGACGAACGGCTCCCAAAACAGGACGGACAGCTCCCGATGTGCCGGTGGTCACACGATAAGAAGCTCCGCTCCGGTCAGTATACCGTAATCCTGAAGCGTCTGATTCCTGCCCAGGACGATCCCGAGGTCCTTCGAAGCGAGGACCATCTCTCTGATATTCCCCTGAAGCTCCATATGTTCTTTCTGACTGATCAGACCCGCAATTTCGGCTATGAGGTCCGATACCTCCGCCTTCTCTTCCAGATTCATGTTGTATACTTTTTCAAGTGCCGGCACTGTCACATTAACAACTATCATCACAACCTCCGACTGTATTCAGGTATCTGTCCAGAATGCGTTCCGTTTCATCGCAGAAAGCCCGCCTTCTGATCGTCCCCTCCGCATTTTCGATCCTGACAAAATAGATCAGCTGCTCTTTTTCCAGCGTGACCCGTTCCTTCCTCTCGGATTCACCGTTCACATACAGGGAAAAGGAACATATTTTCTCCGGATCGCCGCCGGGGGCAACGCCAAGATGTGTATCCAGCATCTTGCTGTCATTCTTATTCATCCGAATACGGGGAAACATCCCGTTTTCCTTTAATTCGTTCTTTATCGCATCGGCACCTTTCATGGATACACGATACAGATCATGACCGGCATCCGACAGGTTCTCCATACAGACTGCTGCCCGGCGGTCAATATAGCAAAGGATGTCCTGCTTATCATGGTCCCTGAAGGATATCCACAGGACGCGGTCCGCCTGCAGAACGGTCTGAAATACATCTTTCCATTCCGGAGCCACCTCGAATCGATCCCCCGGGTTACATATGATGCCTTTCCGGTACAGATCGAAGATCAGCTGACGTTTCATCTGCACATCATCCGGAAAATCAAACCCAAAACCCGTCACGCATCGGTTTCCCGAAAGATGGAGCAGGACCGCGTATTCCTTCGATGTCAGATACAGATATTTTTCTATTTTCTTTTCTTCCTGCCGTTCTTTCACTTAAGAAGCCTCCGAAACTCCTGTTTGTAGGTCTTTGAGACAGGGATCTCGATTCCGTCTTCCAGAATGAGATAACTATCTGTGAGATTCACTTTATTCACCAGTCCGCTGTTCACGATGTAACTGCGATGGCATCTTCTGAACTGTGGGGGGAGGGCTGTCTCCAATACGCCGAGCGTCTTATACACAGCATACTCTGTCATACCGACCCGCACAAAAGTCTTCTTTTCTCTGGCCTCAAAATAACAGATACGGTTGTAGGGGAGCAGGATCCGCTCCCCTTTGTTCTCGATCAGAAACTTTTCCTCATCCTGGTCAGAGACCTTATCCATGTAAGATCTTACGAACTCTTCATTGGTCCTTCTCATCTGCTCCGCGGTGTACGGTCTCAGAAGAATGGAATCCGGTGCGACACCGGGTTTTAAATATTCCATCGGCGAAGTCGAAAGGTCCGTAAGCAGCATGATCATCGTCTCCTCATGCCCTTTCCTCGTTTCGCGCAGTTCGGACACATCCTGCCCTTTACTGAACTCATAATAAAGCAGGGACCATCTGTCGCCGCCGGTCATCTTCTCACGGAAGACCTTCCCATTCCCGATTTCCAGGAATTCCATGTCTTCCCTGGGATAACGGGAAACCTGTTCCCAGCATGATTCTCTGATTCTCTCCCGCTCTGATTTATCACGGTCATACGCAACTACTGATACCATTTTCAACCCCTGTACATCGGAACGACAAATCTTTCCTGTTTTGAATTGCTGCTGGAACTTGCGACGATACCGAATCCCGGTTTTGTCGCTGCCGATTTATCCCTGTAACCGACATTCTCAAAGTCAAGAAGACGAAGTCTGCTGTCAGAGAATTTGCCTCCGAAACGGACGCCCAGACACTGCTCTCTGAATTCGTCCATGATCGGCCGTGAGACGAGTTCCGTCTGGTCTGCATCCCTCACTTCCGCGAAGAGGAAGATATTATAGAACGCGCCCATCTCGGCGATCACCTCGAAAGTAATGCGGTTCTCATAGGCCGGCGAGCTGACGTCATAGAGTTCACGGATCAGTTTATTGAGATCCGAGACAAATATATTAAGTCTTCGGTTCACCATGGCCCGCTCGAACATTTCCTCCTCGGACAGGCACAGGCCAAGTCCCTCCTTTTTCAGAGGAACTCTGCTGAGCATTGTCCTGTGCACGTAGAGCAGAAGCTCTTTGATTTCCTCCCCTGTTTTTGCATATCTCAGAGAGTTCTCCGCAGAGATCCTGGCGTACGTTGTGCCGCTATTTTCGATCACCACGCACTCTTCATCCCTGTCGAGACAGTTCAGCATCAGGTTCTTCATGAAGACGGATTTTCCGCTGCCTTTGGACCCGGTCACCAGGAACAGATAGTTCT
>DMAZ01000240.1 GCA_003446335.1 Lachnospiraceae bacterium
CGAAAGTGCAGAAAATTTATTAGTACCTCTGTGCGAGGACCAAGCGCGAGCGGTCCCTGGATGAATATTTTTGCATATAATGCGACAGCCCCTTTCTGACTGCCTGTATCAGCTATCTGTTGCGGCAACCTCGTCTATTTAACTCAGAAGGTCTATCAGGTCCTCCCTCGTCATGGTCTGAAGCGTACCGCCCTCACCGCGAAGGATCTCGTCCGCGAGATCCTTTTTCTGTTCCTGCATATGCTGGATCTTTTCCTCAATGGTGCCGCGCGCGATCAGCTTATACACATTGACGACGTTTTTCTGCCCGATTCGATGGGCCCTGTCTGTCGCCTGATTCTGAACGGCAAGATTCCACCACGGATCATAATGGACAACTACATCCGCACCGACAAGGTTCAGACCTGTACCGCCTGCTTTCAGGGAAATCAGGAAGACCGGTACGTCCCCGCTGTTAAATCGCTTGACAAGACGCAGCCTTTCTTCCTTAGGGGTCTGTCCTGTGATCAGATAATATTCAATGCCGCAGGCCTTAAGATCGGCTTCGATCAGAGAGAGCATGGTCGTGAACTGTGAAAAGACGAGCAGCCGATGGCCTCCGTCGATCGCTGTATTGATCAGAGTGATCAGAGCCTCCCGCTTTGCGCTCCCGCCCACATAATTCTCGACCAGGAGAGAGGGATCGCAGCATATCTGGCGCAGACGCGTAAGCTCAGCCAGTATTTCTATCTTATTCCTGCTGAAATTCTCATCCGAGCTGGATTCCAGCATTTTCTTCATTCTCGCGACATGAGCATCGTAGAGCTTTCGCTGTGACTCTTCGAACTGAGCAAAACGTGTTTCCTCCAGCTTCTCGGGCAGATCCTTCAGAACATCTGATTTGAGTCTGCGAAGGATGAACGGAGAGGTCATTTTTCTCAGTCTTTCCGATGCTGCTTCGTCCCTGTTCTTCGTGATCGGGGTCTCCAGCTCTCTGCGGAAGGTATCATAAGGGTAAAGAAAGCCCGGCATCAGGAAGTCAAAGATACTCCAGAGCTCTGAGAGCCTGTTCTCGATCGGAGTGCCGGTAAGGGCAAATCTGTGCCGGCTGTGCAGGATCTTAACGGATTTTGCGGCGGCAGATGCCGGATTTTTGATATATTGAGCCTCATCCAGGATATTATAGTAAAAGGTAAGTGACTCATAAATGTCTATGTCTCTCTTCAACAGGTCGTAAGATGTGATCAGGACATCATAATCTTCATATCGGTGAAGGATGTCTTTTCTCATGTCTTTGCTGCCGGCGACAGGACATACCCTGAGGGCCGGTGCGAATCTCGTGAACTCATCGAACCAGTTGTAAATCAGAGAGGACGGACATACAACGAGAGAGGTCCTGGAAGATGAACGTATGGCATTCCCGGTGTTCCCGACATCCTCCTCTTCTATGGGATGACTGTCTTCCGACAATTTCACCGTATCAGTGATATATGCGGGAGTGTTTTCTGCGTTATCTGTGATATGAGCGGGAGTGTTTTCTGCGTTATCTGTGATATGAGCGGGACTGTCTTCTGCCACATCAGAAAAATGGGCGGGAATGTCTTCCTTCATATCTGAAATATGGGCAGTAACGACGCCTGCCGGCTGCTTTCGCTCATCGACAATGATTTCCTCATGTTCTTTTTCATAGAGCAGGACCGAGATCATCTGCAACGTTTTTCCGAGTCCCATATCGTCAGCGAGAATCCCTCCGAAGCCGGAGCGGCTGACGGTCAGGAGCCATTTGAATCCGTTTTTCTGGTAGCCGCGCATGATCTTTTTAAGAGAAGCCGGGAGCTGATAGTCGGAATCCCGTGAAGTCTTGAAATTACGGATCAGGTTCCTGAAATGATCATCTCTGTTGGCGGAGATTTCTTCGTGTTCCTCCAGCATCTTGTCGAGATAAAGCGCCCGGTAAACGGGAATATGCATTTTCCCCTTTACGAATTCCTTCGGGTCCAGATGGAGAGATTCCATGACAGACTCCAGCGCTGCCACATTTTCATTCCGAAGATCGACAAAATCACCGTTTTTTAAGCGGTGGAATTTTTTCCTTCTTTTATAGCTTTTCAGAATGTCATAGAGCTCTTCGGGGGAGAAGTCCTCCGTCAGGATCTCAAGCGTCATGATATCGCTGTCAATTGCGACGCCGAAGGTCATATTCCACTTGCGCCGGATGTGAAGATTGTCGAAACGCGATGTCGTATGGACTTCTCCGAAATCCATCAGCCTGCGCACGCCTCCGTCCAGGATCGAGTAGACGGCGTCATCGGAACGCTCTGTGGAAAAGAGCCGCTGATCATAATTGTATTCCGGAAAAAGCGTCAGGATATAACCGATCAGAGCCGTTTCCGTGTCGGTATCCCTGTACATCTCCGGCGTTTCGATCTGATGCCTTTCCGGTGTCAGAATAATCGTTTCTTTGTCGTAGCCTGCAGTGACCATACAGGTTATCTCATCCTCCGACGCATCGAGATAGAATCGGAAGACGGCCTTCGGAGGCAGGTATTTTTCTATCGTTTCTGTGTCGTGCTCCGTCACGTCGGTATATTTTTCTATGGACGGAAGAACTTTATAATAAAAGGTCGAGAGATTTTTCCTCCCTACTGTCATACTTCCGCCCTTAAGAGTATCCGCTATGGGAAATATGGCTTCCGCGTTCTCGTTGCTGATCCTGCAAAAACGGTAAATACCCTCGGAAATGTGTTTTATGACGTACGTATATTGTACCCCCCGGAAGAGGGCTGGCGCTGTTCCGTTGACCGTTATGCCCTGAAAACGATTGCTGACGTCATTCTTGGAGCGAATGGTCAGAGGGAGAGTGTAAGGCTCCTCCGCAAACCGGATCGACGGATTTTTCTCCTTTCCGTAATCAGGAATATACGGAATAACAGTCGAATCAGCAATATCAAAGAGTGTATCCAGTCTTGAGCCGAAGAGCGGGAAAATGCTCTCGCCTTCGGAGTCCTGCTTCCAATAGGAATCTCCCGTTGATCCGATGCGTTCGGCCTCATCGATCCGGGCGTTCAGGATCATTGTATAGTATTTTGCAGACTGATCATCAAACGTGTGTGCCGCAAAATCGATATAGTTATTTTTTCCGACGGGCATCCGTTCCTTTTCACGGACCGCGCGGATGAAGCT
>DMAZ01000083.1 GCA_003446335.1 Lachnospiraceae bacterium
TGGTAGAGGATTACATGGATGTTATTATGGCTCCGAGAAAAGAATTATATCTGATCGAGGGGTGCGGTCATTCTCCGCAGGGCCAATTGCCTGAAGAATTCTGCCGGGCAGTGAAAGGTTTTCTTGATCAATAAAACCGGGAAACAAACGTACAGATTCCAGTTTGAGGAGCCAGTGACATGACAAAATCCGATCTTTATAAAGAGCTTTATGGCTATAATATCAATACTTCATAACGGAGAATAATTACCGGCAGAGTCAATCCTCTGCCGGTTTTATTATCTTGCTAAACAACATACAACGGTGCCTATCCCGATGATGACTGCCATGAGTACGATCATCCATATGACAGTTGCTGTCATAGATTGATTGTGAATGCGGAAAAACGGATATGGTCCGTCCACCTTTTTATGCCAGTTCAGATACAGCATGACCAGGCCATAAGCTAATGTGATTACCGCAGGCAACCAGATCAGGCTTCCGGGAACATGCTCTTCCACAAGGATATAGCTGGCAGTGGAGATTACCGGGCAGAGCACATGATGATATAGGCCGTTTCCGGACCAGAGCAACATTTTAGGATCTCCTCCCATCGGAACCAATACACAAATTGTCACGAGGAAGGTCATGACAAGCATACAGGTGCTGATATAACGAAGCAAAGTTACCCAATAGGGCTGCCCTATAACCACGAGAAGCAGTACAGAAACTGCAGTGATCAGATTGGACAGCTGCGTGTAGAATATAAGAGCCTTCAATCCCCGTCCCGGAATACTGAGCGACAGCCCCCTTATTTCCAGAAGCAGAATGATCAGGCATAGAATTCTTGCAGTCATTTCGCCATCTCCAATAACGTATCACCAGTCAGGCGGTACGTTGTCCACTCTTCCATAGGTACTGCACCGAGGGAACGATAGAAATCGACGCTGGGCTGATTCCAGTCTAGGCACCACCACTCCAAACGGCCGCAGCCGCGCTCTATTGTGATCTGTGCCAGCTTTTTCAACAGCGCTTTCCCATAGCCTTTTCCGCGATATTCCGGAAGTACAAACAGATCCTCCAGGTAAATGCCTGCTCTTCCAAGGAAAGTCGAGAAATTATGGAAGAACAGGGCAAATCCGACTTCTCTTCCATCTTCACAAACAAACAGCACTTCCGCTTTCTTCTTCTCAAAGATCCATTCCCGCAGCAAATCTTCAGTTGCCACGACCTGGTCAGCCATCTTTTCATAATCTGCGAGCAGCCTGATAAAAGCCAGGATCAGTCCGCAGTCATTTTCATTTGCAAATCGAAAATCCATCTCCATCATCCTTCACAATCTATTTCTGTTTTCGAAAAAGACTGCCCATATAGAGCAGTCTTATTTATTTCTGCTTGTTGAGTTTCTGCCATCAGCATAAGTGAAAGAACCAGGAAATTCAAGCAAATATGTGTACTTCCCTCAGTGCATCCCGAAGAAACAGAAAAAAATTTTAAAAAATTTCGCGGGAAGTATTTTCCTGGAGGGCATCAAACTTTGGGGTTAGTGAAGGGAAAAATAATTCCTCCACCGAACCTTGACAATTAAATACCCTGTCTCCCGGGAAGATACCGGCGATGAGTATGCATATGCATCAAAATTTTGGGTGAATCACCGAAACGTTATGCGCGTGCCGCCGCCGAGAAAACGTTACGAAATATTGGAACAGGAACGGGACGGGAGGACAGGCAGTTGAACCATACAAAACGACTTAATAGCAGATACCATGCGGCGGAGCTGTTTTCATTCGTGAAACCGTTCCGTCGTATGCATGTGCTGTTAAGGCACAAGTACAAAGAAAGCGAGGCAAAGGCATGGGACAATTTGTAATTGGAGTATTCATGGGAATTGTAATGTGTGCAGTGGTAATGATGGTGCGGTGTGTGCTTTGGTACGAAAAGAAACATCCGGAGGATGATTACTGGCGGCGTCTCATCACGGAGCAGGATAAACACAAAGGAGGATCCGGAACATGATTATCGGTTTGTTGATAGCAATCGTGATGCTGCTGTTCGTTTTCACCATTTACGCCTGCGTTGTTGCCAGTGCAAGGATGGAAGAACAGCTGTCGCATTTGTATCAGCAAGGATGGGAGGAACAACAGAAAAATGACGGAGAAAAAGAAGACAACGGATGAAAACGTTCCGGTATTTCCTTTTCACTATGGTCAGGAGGCTGACAGCTATACTTTTTACCGGGTTCCGAAGATTTTGTTTACGGCAGAGGTGTTCGAACATCTGTCAACGGACGCGAAACTGCTGTATGGAATCCTGAAAGACCGGATGCAGCTCTCCGTCAGAAACGGCTGGATCGATGGGGATGGTAAGGTCTTCATCTACTATCCACGACAGAAAATCATGGACGCCTTAACATGCGGCAATAAAAAGGCGGGGCAGCTTCTTGCTGAACTGGATGACCGGCACGGAATCGGGTTGATCACCAGGATCCATCAGGGCTTGGGAAAGCCGGATAAGATCTATGTTCACAAATGCATCGTACCGGATATGAAGGTGCGGGGCTCTCCTCATCCGGGTACTGAAAACCTTCCGGATATTTCAGCCGACACCGAAATGACACAGCCGGTGGTGTCAGAAGGACACATCCGGTGGTGTCAAAATGACACGTCTGGCAGCGTCGAAACGACACGTCAAGAGGTGTCAAATATGCCACGTAATAATACTAAGGAGATTAAGACTGAGATTAATGAGACTGAGATGAGTGAGACTGATCTTATCACATCATTTCCGGATGAAGACATGGCAGATGAGGAAGCTGATGCGAAGGATAGGATTGAGGAATATTACGCATACCGGGATTACTTCGAACGGGAATGCAGTCTCGAAAGTCTGCGGCAGGAGTATCCCTACAGAACGGATCTGATCAATGAGATTCGTGATCTGTTGACAGAAATCTGCTGCAGCAGAAAGTCCATGATCCGGATTGGCGGGGAAGATAAACCAACACAGATTGTGAAGTCTCGGTTCATGAAGATGGACAGTGAGCATATCCGGTATGTTCTGAGCTGTTTCACAGAGAATACAACAAAAGTGCGGAATATCAAGCAGTACCTGCTTGCCACTCTTTATAACGCATCAATGACAATCGGCAGCTATTACACCGCCCTGGTACAGCATGACATGTACGGGACAGACTGATAGAAGGAGGAAAAGTACGATGACAACTGGATTGGCGGGTGAAATGATTCGAGTTCAGTTTACGGAGGAACGTCCGGTGGTATCGGCCAGGGATCTTCATGAAGCGCTGGAGATCGGCACGGTATTCCGGAAGTGGTTTCCACGAATGTGTGAATATGGTTTTGTTCAGGGCATTGACTTCGATAAGGTGTCCCAAAAATGTGACGGCTCCCGGACAGGGCAGAATGAAGTGGATTACCTGATCAGCACAGATATGGCGAAACATATCTGCATGGTTCAGCGGACAAAGAAAGGGATGATATTCAGACAGTATTTCCTGGACCTGGAGAAGGCATGGAATACACCGGAGAAGGTCATGGCAAGAGCGCTGCAGATCGCCAACCGGCAGATCAAAGAGCTTCAGAACAAATGCAGTCTGTTAGGGGCAGAAACCAAAAGGCAGGAACGTCTGCTGGCCGAGGTCAAGCCCAAAGCGGATTATCTGGATCATATCCTTCATTCGAAGACGCTGGTGCTGATCACACAGATTGCTAAGGTTTACGGTATGAGCGCGGTCCGCTTCAATCGTTTGCTGGCGGATCTTGGTATTCAGTACAGAGTCCGGGAACAGTGGGTATTATACGCAAAGTATCAGGACCAGGGATACACGGCAAGTAAGTGTTTTGAGGTACCTCAGGCTGACGGAAGCCTGCTGATCAAGTATCAGACAGAGTGGACGCAGAAAGGTCGTCGGTTTTTGTATCTGCTCCTGAAAGAAAATGGGTATGTACCGGTCATGGAACAGCAGCTTATGGAAATGGCGAAAGGGAGGTGAGAAGGTATGCAGGAAGAAGTCGATGAGAAAACAATGGCATTGGTGATTAACGGCGGAAAGATCTCAGGTGAGATCATGAAAGAAGCATTGGCGAAGCTGGTGCGCCACTGGGAGGAGCAGAGACGACTCTCCCGCTCAGTAAAACGGGAGGAAAGAATGGCTGAGGCTGCTGCAGCTGAAAAGGCAAAGGAGCAGGAATTCCGGCCTGGACGAAAAAGTCTCAATTCCATGATGAAGGAAGGAAGTGAACTTACCAACATCGAGATCACGGATAAAAACATCCGGTCTTTCGAAAAGGTGGCACGCAAATACAGCATTGATTACAGCCTGAAGAAGGACAAATCGGCAGATCCGCCTAAGTATCTGGTGTTCTTCCGGGCAAAGGATGTGGAAGTCATGACAGCAGCCTTTAAAGAGTATACAGGTGTGTCGCTGAACAAGAGCCGGAAAGCATCGATCCGTAAGCGGTTGCAGAAAGCAATCGAGAGATCGGCAAAGCACCGTGAGCGGGAAAAAATCAAACAGAAAGACCGAGGGCAGGAACGATGAAGAAAGAAACGAAACGAAAGGCCGGCCCGCCCGGCAGAGCCGGTCCTTCCGGGAAAAGGAACTCCGGATCTATCCGAAAGTCGGTTGTTAGCAAAAAAAGGAATATCGATCTATCCGGCAGGCTGAAAAAGCTCAGTGGTGCCGTGAAGGAAAAGCTGCAGACGGTGAATGTGAGGAAGGTTCTTGTTGCGAATATCCCTTACGTCATCGTTTTTTATCTGGTCGAGAAGGAGGCCTGGCTGTACCGGCACTGCATCGGGAACTCTGTTGTACAGAAACTGATGAACGTGTTTTTGTATTTCGGGCTGCCGTTTCAGGCCCCGCTTCCCAGTATTTACTGGTGGGACCTGATGGTTGGACTCATCGGTGCGGCAGCATTCAAGGCCGTGATCTGGTACCGAAGGCAAAACGCGAAGAAATACCGGCAGGGCGAGGAATACGGATCTGCCAGGTGGGGAAATGAAAAAGACATAGCACCTTTCGTGGATCCGGTCTTCGAGAACAACGTGATCCTCACGCAGACGGAATTCCTGACCATGAACAGTCGTCCGAAGAACTGGAAATACGCCAGGAACAAAAATGTCATCGTAATCGGCGGCTCCGGATCAGGAAAGACCAGGTACTATGTCAAACCGAACCTGATGCAGATGCCGGAGAAAGTATCCTATGTGGTCACAGATCCGAAAGGCACAATTATTGTGGAATGCGGAAAAATGCTGAAGCGAGCCGGTTATCAGCTAAAGGTGCTGAATACTATCAATTTTGCCAAGTCGATGCATTACAATCCGTTCCACTATATCCGGACAGAGAAGGATATCCTGAAGCTGGTGAATACGATTATTGCCAATACCAAGGGTGATGGGGAGAAATCCTCCGAAGATTTCTGGGTAAAGGCCGAACGCCTCCTCTACTGTGCTCTGATCGGATTTATCTACTATGAAGCACCGGAGGAGGAACAGAACTTCTCCACGCTGCTGGAATTCCTGAATGCCTCGGAAGCCAGGGAGGATGACGAGGAGTTCCAGAATGCGGTGGACCTGATGTTTGAAGATTTGGAAGCCGAAGATCCGGAACACTTCGCGGTCCGTCAGTATAAGAAATATAAGCTTGCTGCCGGTAAGACAGCGAAATCCATCCTGATTTCCTGCGGGGCCAGGCTGGCGCCGTTCGACATCGCAGAGCTTCGGGAGATCATGAGTTATGACGAAATGGAACTGGACAAACTGGGGGATCGCAGGACAGCAATGTTTGTCATCATCTCCGACACCGACGATACGTTCAACTTCGTTGTAGCCATCATGTATACCCAGCTGTTCAACCTGCTCTGTGACAAGGCTGATGATGTCTATAACGGCAGGCTGCCGTATCACGTACGGCTGCTTCTCGACGAGTTTGCCAACATCGGGCAGATCCCGAAGTTCGACAAGCTGATTGCTACGATCCGAAGTCGTGAAATATCGGCCTCGATTATCCTGCAGTCCCAGAGTCAGCTGAAAACGATCTATAAGGATGCGGCCGAGACCATCATCGGTAACTGCGACACACTCCTGTTTCTGGGAGGTAAGGAAGGCAGCACACTGAAGGAAATCTCCGAGACTCTGGGCAAGGAGACAATAGACCTTTATAACACATCGGATACCAGGGGACAGGGCCGTTCCTATGCCCTGAACTATCAGAAGACCGGGAAGGAACTGATGAGCCGTGATGAGCTCGCTGTCATGGACGGTACGAAATGTATCCTGCAGCTGCGGGGTGTGCGGCCGTTCTTCTCCGACAAATATGATATCACCCGGCATAAGCGATACAGGGAGCTCTCCGATTACAAGGATTCCAATGCCTTTGATGTAGAACGGTACCTGCGATGCGAACTCAGGATGAGCCGGGATGAGGTCTTTGATGTAATTGAGATGGAGATGACAGATCCGCCAGAGGAGGCGAATGCAGAATGAAATATAAGCAGCCGGTAAGGGGTTCTCCCTCAGCAGCGGTATGACGGATGTATTACAAATGAACGACAACTGAATAGGGAACCCATCGGCAGGAGCCTTCCGGAGAAATACATGGAGGCTCCTTTTATTATGCGAAATGCAGAAAGGAAAGGTATTTTATGGGATTCTTCAGCAGCAGTATAACAATTCTTTCCACGCTCGTAACGGCCATTGGAGCCGGCCTCGGAGTGTGGGGCGTAGTCAATCTTCTGGAAGGTTACGGGAATGATAATCCCGGCGCGAAGAGCCAGGGAATCAAGCAGCTGATGGCCGGCGGCGGTGTAATCCTGATCGGCACCCAGCTGGTGCCTCAGCTGTCCTCACTGTTCGGCTAAACGGAAAGGAGAAATAATCCATGTTCGATGCGATATTCGATGCGATCGAAGAATGGATGCGGACTCTTCTGACAACCATGGTGACGTCCAACCTGCAGACCATGTTCACCGATGTAAATCAGAAAACGGGTGAGATCGCGACGCAGGTCGGGCAGACCCCGCAGGGATGGAACGGCAGCATCTTCAGCATGATACAGAACCTGTCG
>DMAZ01000142.1 GCA_003446335.1 Lachnospiraceae bacterium
GTCCGTCACGGCATTAAGACAGGCATTTAACACTTCATGCCTGAACTCTCCGTCCCTGCTGTCTCCGTTGTCATAAAATTCACGAAATCCCATTCCCACACCTCCTGAGACCGGATCCATTTTCCGAAAAGAACGCGCGTGCAACAGTACTTATACGTTTACGATCAGATACCTGCCTGACGGAAGCGGAAATATCTCGGATGCGTCTTCGATCTCCTCATCGGACATTCCATGTGTATCCATTCCCATCTCTTCCAGATAATCTCTTACATCTTCGATGGAATCCACTACCTCCGCCATACAGTCTTCCAGAAAATCTTCCGCTTCCTGTAAAGTCTCAGCTACAGGTTCATCAAAAAGTTTATCCTGTAAATCAAGAAACGTATTAAGGCACTCATCTGAAAACTCTGACATGATCTGTTCCCTCCTGTGCAAATATCAATTTCCGTTGAGATATAGTTCAACAAGATCTTTCGGATGCTCAATGATATACCAGGCACCGTTATCTTCAAGCTCTTTTCTGTCACGGAATCCCCACAGAACACCGACTGTGACCATTCCGGCATTATTGCCTGTCTGCATGTCTGTCCATGTATCCCCCACATACAGACATTCCTCCGGCTTTACGGAAAGTTCTCTCGCAATTGCCAGAGCTCCGTCCGGCTCCGGCTTCAGCGGATAGCCTTTCTTCTGGCCCCGAATGCAGTCAAAAAAGCCTTTTCCGAACACGCTCTCCACGACCTCGACAGCCGCAGCATCGGGTTTATTGGAAAAAACAGCGCACTTCACTCCGCTTTCCTTCAGGATCATAATATTCTTCGTTATTCCGTCATACGGTCTTACTTTATAGGACGGATCTTCCTTAAGAAATTTTCTGTTCAGCAGACAGCCGGTCTCGTAATTTTCTCTTGTATATCCGCCGACTTTGATCAGCGTCTTTTCCACGAGCTTGTTGGCTCCGTCACCGCAGTAATACCTGTAATCACCGACAGGCTGAGCCGGAAACCCGAGCTCTGTGAGCATGCGGTTGCCGGCTTTTGCCACCGATTCCAGCGTATCAAGTATTGTACCGTCGAGATCAAATATGCACGCTTTTATCATATAATCCCCCTGTTCATACCGCACAGGCTGCTGCCGTAAAATGAGCTGCACCCTTTCCTCAGCGGAAAAAAAACAGATTCCATTTTATTTCTTCGGAAGCTTAAAAGAACTCTTTAAATTAACGATACGGTTGAAGACAGGCGCTCCTTCCACAGAGTCCCTCGGGTCCACATTGAAGTATCCGGCACGTACGAACTGAAAGCTTTCATACGGCTTTACATGAAGCAGGGCCGGTTCCAGCTTTGCGTTATCGACAACAACAAGAGAGTTCGGATTAAGATTCAGGGATCCGTCTTCCTTATTGTAAACGCCTCTTGATTCATCTACGAGATTCTCATAGAGGCGCACTGTTGCGGTAACTGCTTCTGCAGCCGGTACCCAGTGGATCGTTCCCTTGACCTTTCGGCCGGTAAAACCGCTGCCTACCTTGGTCTCCGGGTCATACGTGCAGTGAACGACGGTGACCTTTCCGTTCTCATCTTTTTCACAGCTTACGGCTTTTACAAAATACGCATGCATAAGGCGCACTTCATTGCCGGGATACAGTCTCTTGTATTTCGGAATCGGATTCTCCATAAAATCATCACGTTCAATATAAAGCTCCCGTCCGAATGGGATCTGTCTCTTTCCGAGTTCCGGGTTCTCCAGGTTGTTATCGGCATCGAGCATCTCCGTCTGACCTTCCGGATAATTATCGATAACGAGTTTGATCGGATCCAGAACAGCCATCATGCGCGGGACCTTCATCTTCAGATCCTCCCGGATGCAGTACTCAAGCATGGCATAATCTACGGAGGAATCGCCCTTGGCAACACCTACGAGCTCCACAAATTTCTGGATAGATTCCGGGGTGAAGCCTCTGCGTCTCAGCGCAGCGATCGTAACAAGACGCGGATCATCCCAGCCGTCGACCGTTCCATCCTCGACGAGCCGTTTAATGTAACGCTTGCCGGTCACAACATTTGTAAGATACATCTTTGCAAATTCGATCTGCTTCGGCGGATGCTCCCAGTCCGTATGCTCCACGACCCATTCATAAAGCGGGCGATGATCTTCAAATTCCAGTGTGCAGATCGAATGTGTTATTCCTTCGATAGCGTCCTCGATCGGATGCGCAAAGTCATACATCGGATAAATGCACCACTTATCTCCCGTGTTGTGATGGGAAAGTCGTGCGATACGATAGATGACCGGATCTCTCATATTAATGTTCGGCGCAGCCATGTCGATCTTTGCACGGAGCACTTTAGAGCCGTCCGGATACTTTCCTTCCCTCATCTCTTCAAAGAGTTTCAGGTTTTCTTCAATGGAGCGATCCCTGTAAGGACTGTTCTTCCCCGGCTCAGTCAGTGTCCCGCGATATTCACGGATTTCCTCCGCCGTAAGATCGCACACAAAAGCAAGGCCTTTCCTGATCAACAGAACGGCCTTTTCATACATGATCTCAAAATAATCCGAAGCAAAATAAAGATGCTCCCCGAAATCCGCTCCGAGCCATTCCACATCCGCCTTGATCGACTCTACGAATTCCGTTTTCTCCTTCGTCGGATTCGTGTCATCGAACCGCAGATTGAACTGTCCGTTGTATTTTTTAGCCAGACCATAGTTCAGAAGAATCGACTTCGCATGGCCTATATGCAGGTAACCGTTCGGCTCCGGCGGAAATCTTGTACACACTTTGTCATAGGTACCATTCGCAAGATCCTGGTCAATTATATACTCAATAAAATTTCTGGATACGACCTCTTTTTTCTCGGGTATCTCTTTTTCATTTAAAGCCACTACTCATATCCTCCTCATATTCACACCATGAACTCAAGCATACAGAGCAGGGCGCCATTACGCTTCTGCCTGTGTCGGCTGAATTCTTATTTATCTTATCATAGCCGCAATTAAGTTGCAAACCACTCTGAAAATTACATTTTTCCTATATTTTTATTTTCCTTTCATGTGAATTTCCTTGACTAACCCGTAACAAATTTGTAATATTTAATTCTGATAGTAAAGGAGGAATTATGGATAAGGTAATCAGTACGCTTGCTACAATGCCGGCCTTTCTCGCGGAACTGTTCGAAGAGCACCTGGTTCTGACAATACTTGGAATCATGATCTTCCTGCTGGCTCTTATGGTTCCCGGAAGGATAGGCTCTCTGATCCGAAAAATAGTTATTCTTGCAAATGTCATGTTCGCCATGGCCGGAGGATTCATGGGACGGGGACAGAACGGTTATCAGATCATCTGTCTCAGTGCAATTTCTCTCCTGCTCCTGTTCATCATAAGGACCATTGTCAGGATCGTCGGCGCACTGAAACAGCGCAGAATCGATGCAAGAATCGAGAAGAGGGCCCTGGCAAAAGCCGCAAAGCGCCGAAGTACCCTTTCAAAACCACAAAGTCAGGATAACGGGGCATATGAGCAGAAGGATGACTTCGTTCCTCCTGAACTTTCCCAGGTGGAGATCCGTCAGGTCATCGAAAATGAGATAAACGAAGGAAAGGCCAGAAATGAAGCAGTCCTCGCTTCTCATATGGAATCCACAGCCAATATGGAAGACGATGAGGTGATCATCCCTGAATTCGATCAGGCTATCTCCGCAGAAGGCAGACAGGATTCCTACTTCTGCAGTTTCTACACACAGCCCGGACGGTTCTTCTATCAGACCTCAGGAGAAAGCCCTGAAGCAGACTTCCGTACAGCACTCAGATCCATTTCTGAGCTTCGCAGAAAAGGAATTATCTCAGACGATGAGTACCTTCTCGAAAAAGAAAAACTGGATCAGATCATCAAAAAAGAGCTGCCGTAAGACAGCTCTTTTTTTTGACCTAAAAACGGCATCAGCCTTTAACGGCACCCGATGTTACACCTTCTACAATATAACGCTGAAGGAATACATAGAGAATCAGGATCGGCAGCATTGCAAGAAGAAGTGCAGCCATGACCAGACCGATATCCGTAGAATATGTACCGTAGAATGCCTGCGTTGCGATTGGGATCGTGTAGAGTTCCTTCTTGGTCAGAACAAGACTCGGAAGAAGGTAATCGTTCCAGAATGCCATCGCGTCGATAATCGCAACAGTGGCGATCGTCGGCGTAAGGAGCGGAAATACGATCTGCCAGTAAGTCTGCCAGCGCGTACATCCGTCGATCAACGCGGCTTCCTCCAGTTCCAACGGTATATTTGTGTGGATCGCTCCGTGGAACATGAATGTCGCCA
>DMAZ01000135.1 GCA_003446335.1 Lachnospiraceae bacterium
CTTCCTGGTCCCAAACCAGGCGCTCTAGCCAAGCTGAGCCACACCCCGTCGCCTCACTCCGTCGCCGCTCTCACAGCGCTTAATCATTATATTAAATAGAAACTTCTTTGTCAACATATTTTTTATTCTTTCATTTAACTTTTTCATCAGCTTTTTCGGAAGCTTTTTCAGGATCCTCTATCAGTTCAACATTTCCCTTATGGTTTCCCGGATTTCTATTTCAGGTTTCCAGCCGGTCCGTTCCATGAACCTTTCAGAGTTCATTCCCGCCCATAAAGCAAGATCCGATTCTTCAAGTACAATATCAGGCCGGTCATATCCACTATGTACAGCTTCATCGGCTATCATTTCGGCCAGTTCGACCAATGTATATCTTGTTCTGTTCCAACCGACATTATATACATGTTCCCATTCACCTTCTGTATTTATCATACTTAATACAGCATCAGGAACATCTTCCGCATCAATAAAGGAAAAGACCTGTTTTCCGCCTTTGAGCTGTATTTTTCCGTCTTTTGCCGATTTACAGAGTCCTCTGAGGACATTCTGACTCTGAGCTACCGGATCCAGTCGAAGTGCAGTATGATGAGGACAATTCCGCATAATGTCCAGAAATAAAACTTCCGCTGCATATTTTGCCATCGTATACTGTGTAGCGGGTGCCGGTGCCGTCTTCTCAGTCCTTATCTCTTCCGTGTTTCCGTAAATTCCCTGACTGGACATGTAAATGACCCGGTCCACATCATACCCGGCCAGTTTATGAAATATGGAAGCCGCAAATACTATAGAAGATGCAATATCCGCAGCAGGCTGCATTCTTCTGGAAAACGCAAGATGTATGGCTCCGGCCAGTCCCCATTCATCTTGATCCGAAGATAAAAATTCGTCATTTTCAATATATTGTAATCTGTCAGAGATTTCCAGGCCTTCTCTTCTCAATGCTGTTTCGACCAGTTTTTCCGACATTGTCAGTCCCAGAACATTATACGTCGTTTTTTCAAGAATTCTTTTAGTAATTTTCCCGCCGAGGAATCCGTCTGCGCCGGTGATCAGTATAGTATTGCGAATCATATAATTCTCCTTTTTAAGGACTGTGACCGAAATGCTGTCAGGCCGAATTTTTATGTTTCGTTTTCTTTCTCAGCCATCACTCTTCTGTATTTGTTCATGCTCATAGCATGTCCGTCTTCATCATATCCCACAAAATAACTTACACCGTCTCCCACGGCCTGCTCTTCCCTCCTGCCGAATGTAAAAACCATTTTCACGAGCAGAAAGACCATTCTGATATCCTGAAGAAAACTGACATGTTCTACATACCAGATATCATTCTCATAGGTGCGCTGATACTTACAGGTATCCTCATAATCAAGTTCTATCACTCTGGGACATTCAAGACCCGGACGTACAGCCGTTCTCATCTTATGGCGCTCACTCATTCTGTTATAGATAAATACCGGCAGAGGGCGTGGACCGATGATTGACATGTCGCCTTTCAATACAGACCAGAAATTCAGAAGCTCATCAAATGAGAACTTTCTCATAATTTTACCGAATTTTGTGACCCGGTCCTTAGGAGGAAGCAGCTTTCCGTCCTTATCTTTTTTCTCATTCATGTTCCGGAACTTTACCATAGTGAAAGTCTTTCCGTCTTTTCCCACTCTCGTCTGTTTGAACAGGATCGGCAGGCCGACATCAAAAAATGTAAGTACTCCGAAAACCATATTTAAAGGCAGCAGAATAACAAAAACAGGAAATGAGATGAGCACATCCAAAACTCTTTTGCCGTGCTGTGTATAAAACGTATTTTTCGGATGGACGCCCGGGGAGATCTCATTTGTATGTTTTAAGTTTTTTTCACGGAGCATTTCCGCGACGCGCTCTTCTTCATTTGAACTGAGACTGCTGTTTCCTACCGTCTTCATCTATTATCGCCCTCTACACTTCAATTTTTTTATGACCCGCTACAGTTAAAAAGCTGACGAGCATTGCGTCCACCGCACGTTATCTGAATGCAACAAACTCATCATAATCCCGAATATATTCATCCGGATCATAATATTCGGAAGCAAGTACACAAAGCACCGATCCGCTTTTCTGCCAGATCATTTCTCTCCACAGTCCCGGCATCAGCAACAGCCCTTTTTCCGGCCTGTCAAGTCTTACCATGATCTTTTCCTTTCCGTCATCAAGAATAATATCAATGACGCCGTACGGGCAGAAAAGCAGCTGACAGTTCAGCTTGTGTGCATGAAATCCTCTGTGCAGGCTCGCTTCGGTCTCTGTGATCCAGTAAACTCTTCGAATCGGGAACGGAATGTCCCTCTTGCCTTCCAAAAAAGACAGGCTTCCGTACTTAGGATCCTCATTTGTAACAGTCTTGACATCAACTATTCTGTATTTAAAATCTACCAGCTGAATGGGAACATGCATTTCTCTGCATGCAGCAACCAGTTTATCCGGAATCATATGACGGTCGAGTCCATATATATACACCGTTTTAATATAATCCCAGCAGATAGATGCTATCACGGTATTCACATCCGGCATGACCGGTATCCCGCAGATTTCTTCCTGTTTTCTGTCTTTCAGCAGATAGATTCCTTCCACTGTAACGTTGCTTTTCCCGGCTTCCTTTAAGCCCTCATTTACAAATGCGTCTGTCGACATGAGGATAGCTGTAGCTTTCTCTCTTCTCACAAAATGCTTTTTGAGAAGATATTTCCATGCCGTGTGGGTCAGCACGATAGAAACGAAATAGAAAAAATACGCCAGAAAGACGATCATTCTGGAATACACAGCTCCGGTCTTGGTCAAAAACAGGATCAGCGTAAGCAGAACGAAGCTGTACAGAACACTTCGCAGACACTCTAATATCTCTGCTCTCTTTCGGCGTCTTAATACGCACCGCAGTGGATTGAACGCAGCTAAAGCAATAATATAAGCAGCCAGCATTATGAATATGACCGGACTGTACTGGCTGTATCTATATCGTACTCCGCTGTAGTCCATGTATAATCTGTATGCCAGCATATTTGAAGAAACCAGACATATGAAATCAATCACCACAAAGCTGACAAAAATCATGCGGCCTCGACTGAATTCTTCCCTCATCCTTCACTTCTCCTTAATATGATACCTCAAAAAAGGCAAACCCTTATACAGTATACACCATCTTTCTCAACGAATCTATAAAAATGGGACAGCAGCATTCATAATACCTTCTCAGAGAATTTATTATCATCTGTTCTGGTCTTTACTATCTTCATAATGTATACTTGAATCTGCAGTCTTTATGTAGCTCAATCTTTCTTCCTTTCCCGTTCAGAAAAAACATGAACGAGTAAAGACTTTACTGAATGGAGAATAACATGAAAAAAACAGTCCTTGTTACAGCAATCGGTACTGTAACGGCTACGGCAATTGTCAAAGAGCTGAAAAAAGCCGGCAATTATTACATTATAGGTGCAGATATCAATAATCAATATGAAATTGCCACCTCTCTGGATGTGGACGAATATTATAAGTTCCCATACTCTACCGGTGAAGATTATGTTCCTTTCGCTTTGGATTTCTGCAGAAAGCATAATGTTGAATACTATTTCGCAGTCATCGACAAGGAGGTCGTAAACATCTCCCGGAACAGAGCTTTATTCGCTGAAATCGGAACCAGGCTCTGCGTAGCGGATCATGATCTGGCAGAAATATGCCATTTCAAAAACAGTTTCGGAAAATGGCTGGATGCGAACTTTCCGGAAATAGCCATTAGAGAATACCGCAGTGCGCAGGAAGCGGAAAAGGCTTCTTTCCCGGTCTTTATCAAGCCTTCGGAAGGAGTCGGGAGTTCCGGCTGCCGGCAGATCAATTCTTTTCAGGAACTTCTGACAGCTGTCGATGCATGTAAGCTCGGAACCGATTTTATAGTGCAGGATTTCGTCTCGGGAATGAACATTACTGTGGATTGTGTGAGAAACAGGAGGACCGGACAGAAAATACAGGTCCAGCGCAGAGAACTTTTGAGGAATTCGAACGGCTGCGGAATTGCCGTTGAGATCTTTCATAGTGATGAGCTGGAAAAGATATGTGACCGGCTGATGGAAAAGCTGGATCTTAACGGTGTTATAAATATTGAATTTTTTGAAACAGAGAACGGATATAAGCTCATAGAAATCAATCCCCGTTTCTCCGCAGGAACACTTTTCTCATGCATGGCGGGAGCAAATACCGTGATGAATGCTGTTCATATTGCAGACGAACAGCCTTGCGAATTCGGACAGATCCTGATCGGTGCACATTTTGCCGAACGCTACGAACCCTATCGCATGAACTGAAGAAAGGACTTGAATATGATAAAAAACGAACTGAAAGGAAAAAAGATCCTGCTTGTCGGCGGTCTGAATAATACCGTCGACCTCATAGAACTCGCTCACAGGAACGGGGTCACGGTCGGTGTCGCCGACTACAATCACGGCACGCTGGCAAAAAGTCTTGCGGACTATGCCTTCGATGTAGATGCCTATGACGAAGATGCAATGGTCAGGCTTTGTATTGAAGAGCATTTTGACGGAGTGATCACAGCCTTCAACGAAAGATTGGGACCGATCGTCAGAAAACTGGCAGAAAGACTTAACATGCCGGCCCCTTTCTCGGTCGAGCAGCTTCGTATGAGCACGAACAAAAAGTATTTCAAGCATACCTGTATGCATTATGACGTACCCGTTCCGAAAGAATACGAAATAAACAGTCCTGATGATATCTACAGTCAAAACATTGAATATCCCGTTATTATCAAACCCGTAGACTGTGCCAGTTCAGTAGGCGTCACACCATGTTTTACACCCTCCGAACTCGAAAAAGGATATGATAAAGCAAGGAAAGCTTCAAAATCCGGCGATGTGATCGTGGAGCAGTTCCTCCCATACGATGAGATCAATCTGACCTACATAGCTCAGGACGGAGATATTCAGCTGGCTGCTGTTCATGATCGGTACTTCAACACCGAACAGAAGAGTGCAACAAAAGCTCCTGATCTTTATATATATCCGAGCCGTTACACCGACCTGATACTGGACAGATATAATAAAATCATTATTAACATGCTGTCGGGCATCGGTGTTAAAAACGGGTCTCTGTTCATACAGGCGGTCGTCAAAGGCGATCAGCTGTATTGCTATGAGGCAGGTATGCGGTTAAACGGCTGTAAAACGTATCAGATCTTGGAATACGAAAATGACTACAATACTTTCGAACATCTGATGGAATATGCTCTGACAGGGAGCATGGGAAAGCATGTGCGTTTTGATCCGAAATTTAAAAGATGGTATGCGACATTGAATGTCCTCGGTATCCCGGGAACAACAATCGCTTCCGTCAAGGGAGAGAAAGAACTGAACTCATATCCATGGCTCGTGCACATAGCCAGAAGGGACGGTGTCGGTCATACAATTCCTGCCGATTCCGCCGGAACACTTGTACAGGATACGACCAGAATACATGTGGCAGCTGAAACAAAGGAATCCCTCGTGGAACGAATCGACAAAGTAAACGAATTATTCAAGATGCTCGACGAAGAAGGCCGCAGCGTTCTTCTGAAGCCTCACAATACAGCCGAAGTTCTTAAGGCTCTGAATTACGATCTTTAATTCTGTTCATAACTCAAGTCCCGCTCGTAAAGCAAAAGCGCGGGATCCGGGTCAGCTTCAGCTGACATCATTCAAGACCGGATTCCCGCGCATCCCCGCGATGCATATATGTTCATTCCTGTTATTCCTACCAAAGCAGGATCTTTCCGCTTCTGGACAGATAATTGACACGGAAATGCGGTTTTCCGAACCGGTCGATCTCCATGATAATATAGCTGGGCTTTCTTCCCTCCTGCCTCGGATACGTAAGACTGCCGGGATTGATCACAGTCAGCCCTCCTTCCGAAGCCAGAGTGATCTCCGGACGGTGAGTGTGCCCGTACATAACGATACTGCATCCGCGCTCTCTGGCAACCTCTTCAATCTCTCTCGTATCCCAGGAAACACCGTAGGTATGTCCATGGACAACAAGGATCCTGTATCGTCCCAGCGTGATCACTTCCTCTTTCTTCAGTTCCGTATAATAATCATTATTGCCTTTTACCATCGTGCAGGGGCATCCGGCAAGTTCTCTGATTTTATCCTCACTGCCCTCTATATCTCCGCAGTGAATGAAATAATCAATCGGTTTCACCTTTTTCAGGACCTTGATCAGATTGGTATCATGTCCGTGCGTATCACTCACGATCAGAATTTTCATAAAACTTCCTCCAGCTTCCTGCGCATGGCTCTGAGGGCCTTTCCGCGATGGCTGATAGCATTTTTCTCTTCCGGAGCCAGTTCAGCCGAATAGCATCCTTTTTCCGGAACATAAAAAATCGGATCATATCCGAAGCCGTTCGCCCCTTTTTCCTCATAGCCGATAATTCCTTCAAAAGTCTCCTGACATGTCAGCTCACGGCCATCCGGGAAGACACAGGCAATAGCGCATACAAAGCGCGCTGTCCTGTCTTTTTCGGGCACTCCTTCCAGCCTTCCTACAAGGTTCATATTTTTAACATGGTAAGAAGTATCCTCCCCCATATACCTGGCAGATAAAATTCCGGGTTCACCGTTCAGTGCATCGATCACGAGTCCGGAATCATCGGACATTGTCACTTCCCCGCATGCAGCACACACAGTCCTTGCCTTGATCAGTGCATTTTCGACAAATGTCTTTCCGTCCTCAATTATTTCCACATCGATTCCCGCATCTTTCATGGATACTACTTCAATCCCAAGATCCGCGACAATTTCTCTGACTTCCCTAAGCTTCGCTTTATTTCCTGTTGCAAATATTATTTTCATATGATCTCT